>CACBBE010000003.1 GCA_902537395.1 uncultured Synechococcaceae cyanobacterium | reverse complement strand
CGAACCCACGACCTACGGTTTAGGAAACCGTTGCTCTATCCTGCTGAGCTACAGCCCCAATAGATGATTTTTGGAGTATTTAGCATTATGCTAAATGAAAGCAGGAGAGGCAATCGCAAGAAAGTTTTATTTTGTTTCCAAAATAAAACTTTCTTGAGGAAAGTCCGGGCTCCCACATGGTCAGGCTTGCTGGGTAATTCCCAGTGCGGGCAACCGTGAGGATAGTGCCACAGAAACATACCGCCTAATACTTTATGTATGGCAAGGGTGCAAGGGTGTGGTAAGAGCGCACCAGCAACATTGAGAAGTGTTGGCTAGGTAAACCCCGGCTGGGAGCAAGGCTTAGTGGATTTATGACCATTACAAAATCTACTTTTAAGCGCCGCTTGAGACTGTGAAGTAATTCCAGTCCTAGATAGATGATTGCCCATCTTATTAATCAAGATGAACAGAACCCGGCTTATGACCTGCTTTCTTATTGTTGAGATTATTCAAATCAGATGACAAATATAATTAATGCAAAGAGGATTAATCAAATAACTTCTTTTTTAAAGTCTTTAAATATAAAATCAAAAAGATTTTCTGAAATAATTAGAACTCAAAATATTTCAATTATTCAAGATTTTAATCAAGCATTTATCCACTCCTCAGAGGAAAAAATATTTAATTATGAAAAACTAGAATTTTTCGGAGATGCAGTCCTCAGATTAGCGGCTTCTAATTTTATTGAAAAAAAATACCCTCAAATGAGTGTAGGAGAAAGATCAGAACTAAGAGCACAAATTGTAAGTGATGAATGGTTAACTAAATTAGGGAAAAAAATTGATATAGAAAAATTAATAATTAAAGGACCTAAAGCTCTTGGTGATGAAAATTCAAAAAATACTATTATTGGTGAAGCTACAGAAGCTTTAATCGGTGCTGTTTACAAGTGCTTTAATTCCATTCAAGAAGTAAATCTTTGGTTGGATGATATTTGGGAAGAAGATTCAGAAATATTTTTAAAAGCTCCATATAAATTCAAATCTAAAACAGTATTGCAAGAATGGTGTCAAAGTAAAGGTTTTGATTTGCCTGTCTATAAAATAATTGAAGTCTCAAAGAAAAATGGGGACCCTAAAAGATTTTCTTGCGATATATTTATCGAAGGATTAAAAGAATCATCTGCATTCGGCAAGTCCCATAAACAAGCAGAAACAAATGCTGCTAGAGTTTTGATAGAAAAATTTATTACTACGGGTAGAATTTAATTTTATACTATTTCTAAATTTGTTAGCCGAAAAGTTATGAGTTTATCCCAATTACCTCCTTCAAACAGAACCGCTGCTCTTTTTTTTGTAACTCTTTGGACAAACCCTTTATATCCTCTATAGATAGAATTGGTGTCTTTTACAACAACAAAAGATCCAGGAAGTATGGGTTTAGTAGATAATTCCATAAAACACTTTTCTAATACAATATATGATAAATAACAATGAATGGTTAACTGTTGGATTGATAACATCATGTCATGGAATTAGTGGACTGGTAAAGGTTAAATCTCTAAGTGATTTTGAAGAAAGATTTTTAAAACCGGGAATTAGATGGTTGCAAAAAGAAAATGAACCTCCTGCAAAAATAGAACTTCTATCTGGTTTTAAACAGCCTGGTAAAGAGTTCTTCATAGTTAAGTTCCAAGGAATAAATACAAGAAATCATGCAGAACAAATGAAAAAATTTAAAATTCTTGTAAAAGCCGATACACTACCCAAATTACAAAAAGAAGAATTCCACTTTTTAGAACTTGTAAATCTCGAGGTCAAGACTTTAGAAAATGATGAATTAAAAAAAATTGGGAAAGTTATCAATTTAGAAAATGAGAAGAATAATTTACTTGTTATAGAACTATTTAAAAATAAAAAAAAAGTGCTAATACCATTTGTTAAAGAAATAGTCCCATTAGTAGATATAAAAAATAATTTTCTAATAATCAAACCTCCAAATGGACTTTTAGAGCTATAAATTAAAAAAAATAAAAATTTGTAAGAAACTCATTATTCAACAGTTACACTTTTAGCTAAATTTCTTGGTTGATCAACGTCAAGTCCCCTATGAGATGCAATATGGTAACTCAATAATTGTAAAGGCAATATATTAATTAGAGGTGAAATCCATTCATTAGAAGAAGGAACTTTCATTAAATAATCAAAGATTTCAGTTCCTTTACATTCAGGAGCAATCCCAATCAAATATGAATCTCTTGCTTTTGCTTCTTGAGCATTACTTATAACTTTATCAAAAACCTCACCAGGGGAGGCGATAGAAATTACAGGTACTTTTTTATCTAACAAAGCTATTGGACCATGTTTCATTTCTCCAGCAGGATATCCAGCTGCATGTATGTAACTAATTTCTTTAAGTTTTAATGCTCCTTCAAGTGCAATAGGATAATTTATTCCTCTTCCTAAAAAAATAACATCTTTGATATTAAAAAAGTCATGTGCTAGCTTTTCCGATGATTTATTATGTTTCTCTATGAGATCTTCTAGTAATGGCGGAAGATTTTTAAGTTCGTTTATTAATTTACCTATTTCTTCAGGACTTTGATTACCTTTAATTTGAGCAAATTTTATGGCTAATCCATAAAAAGAAAGTAACTGAGCAAAAAAAGTTTTTGTTGCAGCAACTCCAACTTCTATTCCTGCACAGATATCAATTATATTTGAGACCTGCCTTCCTACAGAACTCTCTTTTCTATTTGTAATTGCAATGAGATTAGGTTTAAATTTTTCATTTTCAATTGAAGAACGTCTTTTAATTTCCATATCGATAGCCGCAATTGTATCAGCAGTCTCTCCGGATTGAGTGACTCCAATAGTCAATGTATTTGGCAATAATGGAGGTGGCGAATATCGAAATTCGCTTGCAAAAAAAACATTTGTAGGTATACCTGAAAATTGTTCTAATAAAAAGCTGCCCACCATTGCAGCATGTTTACTTGTACCACAAGCAATAATTTCAATTCTTTCTATTGTTTCAAAAAACTCCGTATCAAATGGATAGTTGATTTGATATTGACCGTTATCTGAGTTCTCAATTAAATAATTTTCCAACCAGTTTTTTGCAGTCTGTGGCTGATCATATATCTCTTTCAACATGTAGTGTTTAAAATTCATCTTATCCATTATTTGCTCTGAGACTTTTAAAGAAACGGGGTTTCTATATTGTCTCTCGTTGCTTGAGTTATATATTTCAATTCCAAGCGGAGTTAACAAAGCTATTTCTTCATCCTCCATAGGCAAAATAATATTCGTAAAGTTTGCAATGGCTGGAGTATCACTAGCACAAATAAATTCTCCTTCACCCAAACCAATAATCAAGGGCGCTTGTCTTCTTGCAACTACCAAAGAGGTTGGAGCACCAGACCATAAAACTGCTAAAGCATAAGATCCCTCTAAATCCGATAATACATTTCTTACAGCTACTAATAATGTTGACCCATTATTCTCAAGATTAAGTTTACTTAATGTACTTAACTCTCTTTGAATTAGATGGGGAATTACCTCGGTATCTGTATCAGAATTAAAAATAATGCCCTCTTCCTCTAATTTATTTTTTAAATCTTGAAAATTTTCAATAATGCCATTTTGAACAACTGCTACATTTCCTGAACTATCTGTATGAGGATGTGCATTTTTAACCTCAGGTTTTCCATGAGTTGCCCATCTGGTATGTCCTATACCCACAGTTCCGGGAATATTATGATCATTAAGATTACTTATTAAATTCTTTAGTTTTCCTTCTGCTTTATTACAAGAAATACAATTATTATCAGAATTTATTATTGCAATACCTGCGGAATCATAACCCCTATATTCAAGTTTTTCTAAACCATTAATTAATAATGGTAAAGCTTTTTTATATCCAGTAACGGCAACTATTCCACACATACGAATTTTTTTTTCAATTATATTGAAATAAAACGCGTATTCACTAAAACATGGACTCTCTTAAAACTGCACTATAAAAATTAATATGCTAAACCCATACTCCTAGAAGTCTCATCTCCTAAATAAACACGAATACTTAAGAAATCTGTAGGACATGCCGTTTCACATCTTTTGCAACCTACACAATCTTCTGTTCTAGGGGATGAAGCTATTTGGCCAGCTTTACAGCCGTCCCATGGAACCATCTCTAAAACATCAAGTGGGCAAGCCCTTACACATTGGGTGCAACCAATGCAAGTGTCATAAATTTTAACTGCGTGTGACATGTAAAAATTGTCTTTTGAACCTCGTTTTATAATACTATTGTCTTACAAAGAAATTAAAAAAATTAAGATATGCTTCACTCTTGTTAACTCTAGGGCATAAAATCATAAAGATAATTAGTAATTTTCATAAACTATGTCACAAGAAATCCTCAAAAAAGTGTGTTCTATTGTTTCAGAACAATTAAGCGTTGAAGCAGGAGAAGTCAAATCAGATTCAAATTTCCAAAATGATTTAGGTGCTGATTCTCTAGATACTGTTGAATTAGTAATGGCTCTTGAAGAAGCATTTGATATTGAAATTCCTGATGAAGCAGCTGAAGGAATAGCAACTGTTGGCGATGCAGTAAAATTCATCGAAGAAAAAAAAGGTTAGTATAGGATGCCAAATTTCCATCGAGTAGTTATTACTGGTATCGGAGCAGTAACTCCAATTGGTAATAACATTGATGAATATTTAGTCGGTCTTCAAACAGGGACTAATGGGGTTTCAGATATTACTCTCTTTGATCCTGAACAACATCCCTGCAAATTTGCTGCAGAAGTAAAAAATCTTCAATCTGAAAATTTTATTGAAGCTAAAGAATCCAAAAGATGGGATCGTTTTTCCCAGTTTGGAGTTATTGCTGCAAAGCAAGCCTTTAATGATTCTGGACTTGAAATTACTGAAGCTAATGCATCAAGAATTGGAGTGATTATTGGTTCTGGTGTTGGGGGCTTACTAACTATGGAAAGTCAAGCTCAAATATTGAGTCACAAAGGGCCTAAAAGAGTAAGTCCATTTACAGTCCCAATGATGATTCCAAACATGGCCACTGGCTTGGCTGCAATCGCTTTGGGCGCAAAAGGACCAAGTTCCTCTGTTTCCACCGCTTGCGCTGCCGGTTCAAATGCAATTGGTGATTCTTTTAGATTACTCCAACTTGGAAAAGCAGATGCAATGATCTGTGGGGGAGCAGAAGCAAGTATTACGCCTCTCGGAGTAGCTGGTTTTGCCAGTGCCAAAGCTCTTTCTTCCAGAAATGAAAGTCCTCAAACTGCTAGTAGACCTTTTGATGCAGAAAGAGATGGATTTGTTATTGGAGAGGGATCTGGAATTCTTGTTTTAGAAACTTTACAAAATGCACAAAAAAGGAATGCGAGAATTTATGCAGAAATAATTGGTTATGGAACAACATGTGATGCTCATCATATAACTGCTCCATCTCCAGGCGGGATTGGAGGCGCCGAAGCTATCAAATTAGCAATTGAAGACGCTTGTCTTAGCCTTGAAAAAGTCGATTACATAAATGCTCATGGAACAAGTACATCAGCTAATGATAAAAATGAAACTTCTGCAATTAAATCTATTTTTAGAGACAGATCTTACCTCATTCCTGTAAGCTCTACTAAGTCGATGACAGGTCATCTCCTAGGAGGCTCAGGAGGTATAGAAGCTGTAGCTTGTATACTTTCTTTGACACATAATTTTATCCCTCCTACAATTAACTACGTCAATCGAGATCCTGAATGTGATCTTGATTATGTACCAAATAATGCAAGAGAAGCTCAAGTAGGAGTTGCTCTTTCTAATTCTTTCGGCTTTGGTGGTCACAATGTTTGCCTTGCTTTCAGCAAAATGAATTGAAGACAACCAATTCTGTATTTTCCAACTTAACTTATTTAAAAACAATGGTCGCTGCATCTGTTTCATTAGAATCACTTTGTGTAAATAGTATAAGAATGCTTGCTGTAGATGCAGTAAATAAATCTAATAGCGGTCATCCTGGATTGCCAATGGGATGTGCACCTATGGGTTATGCATTATGGCAAAACATACTTAATCACAACCCTAATAACCCAAAATGGTTCAACAGAGACCGTTTTGTATTATCAGCTGGTCATGGCTGTATGCTGTTGTATTCCTTACTGCATTTGACAGGATATAAATCAGTTTCCATAGAAGATATTAAAGAATTTAGGCAATGGGGATCAAAAACTCCTGGACATCCAGAAACATTCGAAACTGAAGGTGTCGAAGTTACAGCTGGGCCTCTTGGAGCAGGAATTTCAAATGCAGTTGGTTTAGCAATAGCTGAAACGCACTTAGCAGCTAAATTTAATAAGCCTGATTGCAATATCGTTGATCATTATACTTACGTAATAATGGGCGATGGCTGTAATCAAGAAGGTATTGCATCAGAGGCCTGCTCATTAGCTGGTCATCTTAAGCTTGGAAAATTAATTGCACTTTATGACGATAATCAAATTACAATCGATGGACGAACCGACGTTTCTTTTACTGAAGATGTCTTAAAAAGATACGAAGCTTATGGATGGCATGTACAACATGTTGAAGATGGGAATCATGATGTTAAAGGAATCACTGAAGCTATCGAAAAAGCAAAGTTAATTACAGACAAGCCTTCAATTATAAAAATTTCTACAACCATAGGTTATGGTTCTCCAAATAAATCAGATACTGCTGGAATTCATGGAGCTGCTGTTGGAGAAGAAGAAGCTGCATTAACTAGAGAGTTTCTAAATTGGGAATATCCTCCATTTGAAATACCCGATGAAGTATATGCGCATTTTAGAAAATCAATAAACAAAGGTGAAAATTTAGAGAAAGAATGGGATTCTAAATTTGAAGAATATCAAAAAAAATATCCCTCTGAAGGAGCTGAATTAAAAAGAATGTTAGAGGGTCAATTACCTGAGGATTGGGACTCAGGTCTCCCCTCTTATTCGCCTAATGATAAAGGGTTAGCCACCAGAAAACATTCACAAATATGTTTGGGTGCTCTAGGTCCTAACCTACCTGAATTAATTGGCGGATCAGCAGATTTAACTCACTCTAATTACACAGATATAAAAGGAGAAACTGGATCATTCCAGCCACATAGTCCTGAAAAAAGATATTTACATTTTGGTGTACGAGAGCATGCAATGGCAGCTGTACTTAATGGTATTGCCTATCACAATAGTGGTCTTATCCCTTATGGTGGAACCTTCCTTGTTTTCGCCGATTATATGAGGGGCTCAATGAGGCTTTCAGCACTTAGCGAATTAGGAGTAATCTATGTCTTAACGCATGATTCAATTGGTGTAGGAGAAGATGGCCCAACACATCAACCTATTGAAACTATCCCTTCTCTTCGTGCAATGCCTAACATGTTAGTTTTTAGACCTGGAGATGGCAATGAGACGAGTGGAGCTTATAAGCTTGCTATTCAAAATCGAAAAAGACCTTCTGCCCTTTGTTTAAGTAGACAAGGTATGCCAAATCAAAAAAATACCTCGATAGACAAAGTTGCTCTAGGAGGATACGTAGTTTCCGATTGTGAAGGAACACCAGACTTAATATTTATTGGTACTGGAAGCGAACTGAATCTTTGCATTGAAGCAAGTAAGGAAATTTCAAGCTTAGGTAAAAAAATTAGAGTTGTTTCTATGCCTTGTGTAGAACTTTTTGAAGAGCAAGAAGAATCTTATAAAGAAAGTGTTTTACCTAGTAGTGTGAAAAAGAGAGTTGTAGTAGAAGCTGCCCATTCATTTGGTTGGCATAAATATACAGGTTTTGATGGAATCTGTATTACTATGGATAGATTTGGTGCATCCGCACCAGGTGGAGAATGTATGAAAAATTTTGGATTTACGGTCGAAAACGTAGTTAAAAAGACGAAGGAAATTCTATAAATACTAATTGATAACTACACTGAAGTATTACATTCTTCAAGCTTATCTTTTAAATGATCAAGAGATTCATCAGAAATCTTTGAATTCATTGGACAATGTTTAGGGCCACACATTGAACAAAACTCAGCCTTTTTAAAGATTTCTTCAGGTAGTGTTTCATCATGGTACTGCTTTGCCCTTTCCGGATCTAATGAAAGTTCGAATTGTTTGTTCCAATCAAAGTTATACCTTGCATGACTAAGTTCATCATCTCGATCACGAGCTCCAGCTCTATGTCTTGCTATATCAGCAGCGTGAGCAGCTATTTTATAAGCAATTAAGCCTTCTCTTACATCTTCTGCATTTGGTAATCCTAGATGTTCTTTTGGAGTTACATAACATAACATAGAAGTTCCATACCACCCTGCCATCGCAGCCCCAATCGCACTTGAAATATGGTCATAACCAGGAGATATATCTGTCACCAATGGACCAAGCACATAAAATGGGGCTTCGGAACATTCTTCCATTTGCTTTCTCACATTAAACTCAATTTGATCCATAGGTACATGGCCAGGGCCCTCAACCATTACTTGAACATTATGTTCCCATGCTCTTCGAGTAAGCTCGCCCAAGGTCTTCAATTCAGCTAGCTGAGCATCATCCGAAGCATCATGCAAACATCCAGGCCTTAATGAGTCTCCTAGAGAAAAAGTACAATCATATTTCTTAAAAATCTCACAAATGTCATCAAACCTTGTGTAAAGGGGGTTTTGCTTAAAATGATGTAACATCCATTGAGCTAAAATACCTCCCCCCCTACTAACAATTCCAGTAATTCTTCCTTTGACTTTCGGCAAATGCTCTATTAATAGCCCAGCATGAATAGTTTGATAATCTACGCCTTGCTGACAATGTTTTTCAATAATATGAAGAAAATCATCTTCAGTTAGTCTATCTATTGAACCATGTACACTTTCTAATGCTTGATACACAGGAACTGTTCCAATGGGAACAGGAGACTCATGAATAATTGCTTGCCTAACTTCATCTAAATTTACTCCTCCAGTAGAAAGATCCATGACCGTGTCAGCCCCATATTTAACTGCCAGTTTTAGCTTCTCTACTTCTTCATTGATATCACTTGCATTAGGAGAAGCACCAATGTTGGCATTAACTTTGCATCTTGAAGCAATGCCTATAGACATTGGCTCAAGATTCAAATGATTAATATTAGCTGGAATAATTAATCTTCCTCTTGCTACTTCTTCCATTATTAGAGAAGAAGGAAGATTCTCTTTTCTAGCAACAAAATCCATTTCTTCAGTGATATATCCGTTTCTCGCAAAGTTCATTTGAGTTACATTTTCTTTCCCAAGGCGAGGCTTAATCCACGAACTTCTCATAATTTACAAATTTTTTAAAAGTGTTATTACTAAAGTTTGATCAAGTCTTCACTTCCCTGAATCAAGGTAAATAATTCAGGTTCAAAGGGTATGATCTCAGCTAAGTTAAAATTCTTAGCATCCCTAGTATCTATATTATTAATAGCTCTTTTCTAAAAAATAGTCATCTCATATTGCTTAAAAATAAATAAAAAGATTTTATTTAGCTTTTTGATAAGACTTTATCTTTTTTAAAATATTTTTCCTATCCAATTGTCTACTTATACCCCTCTCCAAAATAATTACAATTCCCATTAAGCCAATAGGTAAATAAAAAATTTTCCTAGAATTGTCCCTAAATATAAATCCGATAGCAGATATGAGGATCATGAAAGGAGCCACAAAAGATAAAATAAATCTTTTATTAATATTCATTTACCAATTGTATTAAATTTTTCATTGTTTAATTTTACTATGGATTCTGTTATCACTTTAATTCCAACAGCAATAGCTCTTTCATCTGGATCAAATTTAGAACTATGAAGCGGAGCACATCCATTTGAACTCGAAACGCCAAGCCTAAACATGGCCCCTGGAATTTCTTTTAAAAATTCAGCGAAATCTTCAGCCCCTAATGATGGTTTTTGTAATTCGATAACATTTTCTTGACCCAAAACCTTAATTCCCGAATCTCTAAGGACTCTATTAATTTCAGAATTATTATTAACTGCCGAAGTGATTTCTCTAAATATTACTTTTGCTTCAGCTCCGCAACTATTAGCTAATGAATTGATATTTTCATTGAGCCAATTACCAATATTCTTAAATAGTTTTCGATTAGTGCATCTAACTGTACCAATTAAATTAACCTTTTCTGCAAGAACGTTGAATGCATTGCCACCATTGATTTTCCCAAAAGTTATTACTACAGGATCTAGAGGATCTAACTTCCGTGTTATTGATTCTTGAATTCCCGAGATCACTTTAGAGGCCGCCCAAATAGCATCAATTCCTTCATAAGGTCGAGCACCATGCCCTGATTTTCCTTTAATCTCTACCTTAAATTCTCCCGCAGCTGCAGTTAAACTTCCCTCTTTAATGCCAATAGTCCCTACTGATAAATCTGGGTAAACATGGACTCCTAAAATATGGTTTACCCCATCAATTGCACCATCCTTAATCATCCATCTAGCTCCGCTCGCAATTTCTTCAGCGGGCTGAAAAATTATCCGGGTCCCAAAATTTAGTTTTAAATCCTTGATAATTTTTGCCACCCCTAATCCAATCGATATATGCAAATCGTGACCACAAGCATGCATAACACCATCTACTTTTGAAGAAAAACTTAATTTCGTTTCCTCAAATATTGGCAAAGCATCCATATCTACTCTTAAACCTATAATGCCCTTATCTAAGGGTCCAAAATCAGCTACAACTCCGGTCTTACCAATAGATTCTCTAACATTCCAACCAATATTTTTTAAAAAACCACTTATCAAAATCGCCGTTTGATTTTCAAGTCCACTTAATTCCGGATGTGCATGGATATGTCTTCTTAAGTTAATTAATTCATCATTATACGAATCAATTTTTTTATAAAACTGATCTTTATTCATCACTTATTTTAAATCGATAAAGTTCATTAAATCTCTAATTGGTTGTGGAGGCCATCTTCTTATTTTTTTCAACCATTCTTCATCACTATATCTAGGATCTAATTCAGTTACCGCAATCCAATTACTCTCTGCTTTCCCAGATTCACCTTTGGACCAATTCAAAGCTGTTAAAGCTGCTCTAGCATCAGCAAAAGTTGGATAACGTCTAATTAATTTTTTTAATTCTTTTTCAGATTCATCAATATTCCCCAACTGGAAATCTGCTAACGCCATACTCGATCTAGCCATCGCAAATCCAGGATTATATAAAGCAGCTTTTGAAAATAAATCTCTAGCTTTTTCCCAATGTGATGTAGATCCTTCTACATTGGCCAAATTATATAATGCAGAGAAATTTTTACTATCTTGCGAAATAACGAACATATAATCTTTTTTCGCTTGCAACCATAGATCCAATGCTTCCTCTGCTATCCCTCTGTTAATGTAGGGATCAATTTCACTAGGATTCAAACTTATTGCCTTATTTTGGTCATCTATTGACCCCTTTACATCTCCTATAACAAGTCTTACATTTCCTCTATTGCTAAAACCCGCAGCATCGTCGGGATAAGAATCAAGATATTGATTCCATTCTTGTAAAGCGAGATTAAATTTTCCGCTTGAACTTAAATCTAACGCATTTTTAAACAAATCCTCCCTCAAAGATAATGAATAGCATGGTGCAATATAAAAAATATTCAAAAAAACAAAAATTATTAGAAAACAAACCTTAATTTTTTTAAAAGTTATCATTTTTTGAATCAATATACTTTTTTCCCAAAGCAGTAAGCAATCTTCCTCGAGGAGTTCTTGTAAGAAAACCAATTTTAATTAAATATGGCTCAACTACAAATTCTAACATTGAAGAATCATCACCCAAGCCAGCTGCAATTGAATCAAGGCCAGTTGGAATATTATTGTTTTGGTTAAGAAAAGATAAATAGTGCCTATCTAAAGAATCCAATCCTTTTTCGTCTATTTGGTAAGAATTTAAAGCTTTTTTTATTAAATTCAATGAGATCATATTAGTTTTATTAACAACTTGAGCATAATCTCTAACTCGTCTTAATAATCTTAAAGCAATTCTTGGAGTCCCTCGAGATATCTTTGCTAAATCATAAGATGCTTCATTATCTATATTGAGATTTATTAATCGGGAGAAATTATCAATTATTTGTTTTAATTCGTCATATGTGTAAAATTCAATTTTCTGAGATATACCAAATCTATCTCTTAAAGGTGCACTTATAGAGGCTAATTTAGTTGTCGCGCCAATCAGAGTAAACCTAGGTAGGTTAATTGTTCTGCAACGCGCTCCTCTATTAGCTCCCATAGTTAAGTCAAGTCTAAAATCCTCCATTGCAGAATATAACAACTCTTCAGTTAACCTATTTAAGCGATGTATCTCATCGATAAATAAAACTTCACCATCCTTTAATCCAAGAAGTAAACCTACAATATCTCTAGGTCTTTCAATTGCTGGCGCAGTCGCTATCCTACATTTTGTATTCAATTCTTGGGCTATCAATAAAGCAAGAGTAGTCTTACCTAAACCAGGCTGTCCATATAAAAGAGTATGCTCCATCGGTTCTTTTCTAAAAATTGAAGCATCTATAGCTATTCTTAAAGAAGATTTAAGTTGTTCTTGGCCAACAAATTCGTTTAAAGTAAGAGGCCTCGCTAAGTTCAGATTTTTATTTCTTTTTTCTTCTGGAATTATTTTTGAATCAACTAGCCTAAGCTCTTTTTTAAGAAGAGAAAAGTCATTATCGCCTATATTTGAAGAAATTATTGCCATAATGAAAGGTTAATTGCATTTGTTCTGAGTAGAAAGATTTTTTATAACTAAAATGACAAAAAATTCAAACAAAGTTAAAAATAATAATAATAAAGAAAATAATTTTAAACTTCTAGCTGAAAATAGATATGCAAAATATCAATATGCAATATCTGAAACAATCGAAGCTGGAATTGAGCTTTTAGGGACTGAAGTAAAGTCCATTAGAAACGGAAAAGCAAATTTAAGAGATGGTTACTGTTCATTTAGAGATGGTGAGATCTTATTATTAAATGTTCACATTTCACAACATAAAAATGTGGGATCTTTCTTTAATCATGATCCATTAAGAAATAGAAAGTTGTTACTACATAAAAAAGAAATAATAAAAATGAAATCCAATACTGAAAAAAAAGGTATGACTATTGTTCCATTATCTCTTTATTTAAAAGGCTCATGGATAAAACTAACTATTGGAGTCGGCAAAGGGAAAAAATTACATGACAAACGCCAAGATGAAAAACAAAAAAGTATAAAAAAAGAAATCAACTCTGCACTAAAAAGATGAAATTATTATGCAGAATTATTGCAACTACGAATCTAAACTTACTGAACTTGGAGGCGGGGAAGGATCTGGATCTGCAATTAACATATGCTGTAAGACTGTTTCAGGCCTCTCACTGTCTCTCCAGCGAATTTTGTATGCAGGCATTTTTGTTCCTCTACTTGTAGTTTGCTCTACTGGTTCAATAACCCATCCTCTTCTTGATCGGCCCTGAGGATTCCTTTTTACTACTGCATCCGCGTGTTTGAAACGGAAACCAACACGTTCACCACTCATTTAAAAAATTTCGTATTGGATTAATTTGTCTATTTTACTTCATTCAAGGGTAATTTTTCATTTTTTTTTGAAGTTATTTCTGGTTTTAACAAAGGGAAAGGGATTACATCTCTAATTGATGCGCTATTAGTAATTAACATAATAAGCCTATCAATGCCTATGCCTAATCCTCCAGTAGGGGGCATGCCAATCTCTAAAGCATTCAAGAAATCTTCATCTATACAGTGAGCCTCAAGATCTCCTTCATCTCTAAGAGATTGCTGTAGTTGCATTCTTTCTCTTTGATCTACTGGATCTATTAATTCACTAAACGCATTTGCTAGCTCACGACCAACAATGAATAATTCGAATCTCTGAACCATTTCTTTATTATCAAGATGAGGCCTTGCTAAAGGAGAAATTTCAACAGGATAATCGATCACAAAAGTGGGTTCTATAAGTTTTGATTCTACTTTTTGCTCAAAGACCTCATTTAAAAGTCTTCCTATAGTATTGACTTTATCGGAGAAATCGACATTTATACTTTTAACGGCTTGTTTTGCTGATTGAAAATCTCCACTGAAAGAATCAAAATCAATCCCTGTATATTTTTTTACAATATCTTTCATAGATATTCTTGTCCAAGGTTTAGAAAAATCAATTTCTTTATTTTGATAATTTATATTTAAAGACCCACATGCATCAGCTACAACATCTTTGATCAATTCTTCTGTCAAATCCATCATATCTACATAGTCAGAAAAAGCTTGATAAATTTCAACTGAGGTGAATTCTGGATTATGCCTTGTACTTATCCCCTCATTACGGAAGATTCTTCCCAATTCATATACTTTCTCAAATCCTCCAACAACCATTCTCTTTAAATGTAATTCTGTGGCTATTCTTAGATACAGCGGAATATCTAATGTATTGTGATGGGTTATAAATGGTCTTGCTTCAGCACCACCAGCTTCAGATTGCAGAATTGGAGTCTCTATCTCTAAAAAATTTCTATTATCTAACCATTTTCTTATAAAACTTATACATTTTGCTCTTGTTCTAAATACATTTTTAGAGTGAGGATTCACTATTAAATCTAAATAACGTTGTCTATATCTTTTTTCTATATCAATCAATCCATGCCATTTATCTGGCAGAGGTTGTAATGATTTGGATAACATTTCCCATTTTTCTACTTTAATAGAAAGCTCACCTTTATTTGTTTTTTTAATAGTTCCATAGACGCCTATCCAATCACCAATATCAACTATTTCCTTGATATCTTCAAAAGAAAGTAATTTTTGTTTTTCTAAATTTAAGTTAATAATCTTTTTTTCAATATAAAGCTGAATTTGACCATCTTGATCACTTATTGTGAAAAAGGCAATTTTGCCCATTACCCTTTTTGCCATCACTCTTCCAGCAATAGAAACACTGAAGTCATCCTCTTGACCGTTTTCTAAATAATCAAATTTTTGAATAAGAAATTTTATAGTATTTGAAACTTTAAAACTCTGTGCGTAAGAAGCAAATCCTTTACTAATAAGTGAATTAGATTTTTGTAAGCGTACTTCTTTTATTTCAGACAAAATTTATTTTAATATATTTGTTTTATTTAATAAAATTATCAGACTATGGCTCAACTTGCCAAAGATGTTGCTGTTTCACCAACTCTCTGAGATGCGTAACCAATTCCTCTAACAGTTAATATTAATTCTGGATTTCTTGGATCTGGTTCTAGTTTACCTCTTAATCTAGCTACGTATACATCTACAACTCTTAAATCTGCTGCTCTACGAGGAGGGTAACCCCATAGCTGTTCTAAAATTTCTGCTCTCGGGACAACCTTTCCAGGCTCATCAAACAATAATTCTAGGAGGCTAAATTCAGTATAAGTTAAGCTTATTCTGTCTCCTGCTCTTGAAACTTGTCTGCGATTAGTATCAACAACTAAACTTCCAAATTTCATAACTCCCTTGCCAGAAGGAACTTCTTTAGTTTCCGTAACCGATAAAGTTGGGCCCATTCTTCTCAAAATAGTAGCTATTCTAGCTTCTAACTCTTTTGGGCTAAATGGTTTAGATAAGTAATCATCAGCACCTAAATCCAAACCTGCAACTCTCTCAGAAATAGCCTCTAGAGCTGTTAAGAATATTATTGGAACTACTGATTCAGCTCTAATTCTCCTACATACAGCAAATCCATCCATTTTTGGAAGCATAACATCAAGAACTATCAAATCTGGGGAATCCCTGTGAAAAGATTCAAGAGCTTCTTCGCCGTTAGTAGCTGAATACACTTGATATCCTGCTAGTTGAAGCCTCGTAACTAATACCTTCAAAACTGCTGGTTCATCATCAACAACTAAAATTCTTGCTTTTGACATAGTTAAAAAAAAGATTTCTCGATATTTCAAAGCAAAGAACTATTGCATTGAACATTTATTCTAACAATTAAAAATATAACATTACGAACCCTCAAAGAGATATTTCTATGGTTTACAAACATTTTAAATGAATTGAAAATATATATAAATTTTTTCAAGCATTTTTACCTCTTGGAAAAATTTATTACTGTATTTTTCTTCTTGAAAATTTAAACATCCTTAAAAGTTGGGAGCAAATAAAGGGAGCAAAAAAACCTGTCAAAAAAACTTCCGCTAAAATATTTTTAATACTGGGTATCAACATTAAAGAATTACTTTCTGAAAAATTTCTAAACAAAATTTGTAAAAAATAAAGAGTCCCACATAAAAAACTTCCAAAAGAACAAATTAAACCATACCTAAAATGCCCCAACAAAATATCACTATGTAATTTAATTCTCCCAAATAAAAATCCACAAAAAATTAAGCCTGGTATTTGAGTAAAACTTTCATTTAAAGTTAGAGAATCTAAGATGAGACCTAAAAACAAACCAAATATTAATCCATTGATTGATCCATTAATCATTGACCAAGGCAATAACCAAAATAATGGCCAATATGGCTGAACACCTAAAAATCCAAGCCAATTAGGGTGCCACAAAAAAATAATTGGGATAAAAACAAAACTTATTATAGATAATTTTTTTGTAAGAAATTTATTCATTTAATATTTAATTTCAAAATTTGTACCCAATCAATCACATGAGGTTTTGCTAAAAGTGAAATTTTTGCCGTTTTTTTTGATTTCAATGTCTCATCTATAGATTGGACAATTCCAATAGGGATATTTGGAGGTAATAACGTACTAGCAGGAGATGATGATACAAAATCTCCGACTTTAATATCGGCATCTTTTGAATAAAGTATTAGGCTTGGATAATCATCTCCTAAACCGACAAGTAATCCATTGATTTGAATTCTATCCACCCAAACGCCTAACTTACTTTCTGGAGAAGTTATTAAAGTTACCGACGAAGTGAAAAAAGAAGTATTCTTTACTCTTCCTAATAATCCACCCGGACCAATCACAATATTGCCAATTTCTACTCCATCCTTTGAACCTTTGTTTAAAATTATTTGTCTCCACCAACTACCTGTTTTTCGCGAAATAACTGCAGCTGAAATATGTCCATCATTAGATGATCCTTGAAGAGATAAAATTTGTCGCAATCTTAAATTATCTTTTTTAAGAAGATTTAACTTTATTAAATATTCTTGATCAATACTCTCAAGAACAATTTCTTTTTGAAATTGACCGGGCCAAAAAGGTTTTGAGATAAAATAATAAAAATCTTTATAAAAAGCTCCTTTTGATATTCTTACAAAAACCAAAAATAAAAAAATTGCAAAAAATAGCCAATTTTTCTTTTTATGCCACCAACGACTAGTAGAAATTCGTCGGATACCTAACATAACATTAATCTCTTATGGCATTCCTTATAAATTCTGGAGTGTCAACAACTCTTTTGAGTTTTTTGAAATCATCCAACACCTCTCCACAACCATTCACTACGCAAAGCAGTGGATTTTCTGCTACATGAGTAAAAATTCCTGTTTCATCGCTCAATAAATCATTAATGCCTCTCACTAAAGCTCCCCCACCCGCAAGCATAATACCCCTATCAACTATGTCTGCAGCAAGTTCAGGAGGGGTTCGCTCTAAAGTTCTTTTTACAGCTTCGACTATTTTGCTAAGTGTTTCAGCCATAGCTTCTCTGATTTCTCCTGATGTCAAAGTAACTGATCTAGGCAGACCAGATAAAAGATGTAAACCTCTAACCTCTAAAGTAGTTTTATCAAAATCATCATCTGGAAATGCAGATCCAATTTTAATCTTGATATCTTCTGCAGTTCTTTCTCCAACAACTAAATTGTGAACTTTTTTAAGATAGAGCGCAATTGACTCATTTATTTCATCGCCTGCTATTCGAACAGATTCACTCAAAACAGTTCCTCCTAAACTTAATACTGCAACCTCAGTAGTACCTCCACCAATATCAACAATCATTGTTCCAATCGGCTCAGTTACAGGTAATGATGCACCTATTGCTGCTGCGACAGGTTCATCTATTAAATGAACTTCTCTAGCTCCCGCTAATCCAGCTTCTCTTACTGCTCTGCGCTCAACACTAGTAACTCCACTTGGGATTCCAATCACTATCCTCGGAGCTACTATCCCCTTACCTTCATTACATTTTTGAATAAATGTTTTTATCATTTGTTCTGCAGCATCAAAATCTGCGATAACCCCATCTCTTAGTGGTCTTACGGCTCTTATATTGCCTGGGGTCCTTCCAAGCATTAACTTTGCTTCTTTACCAACAGCTAATGGAATCCCTTCTTCTAAATCCATAGCTACCACAGAAGGCTCCTGTAAAACAACGCCTTTTCCTGATACATGTATGAGGGTATTGGCCGTTCCCAAATCTATGCCAATATCTCGAGAAAATTTAAATCTGTTAAAAATCACAATAAGAATTTCTTTTTATAAATAATATATCTATTTTTTAATAAGCTCTCGGAATTCTGTCGTTTAGTTATGAATAGCACGTAAAACTTTGAGCAGAACCAGAAAATATGAGTATTATAAAAAAAAAAAAATTATGGAAATTAACACTATTAATCTTGTTGGCAGAGCAGGACGAGAACCAGATGTCAGATATTTTGAATCAGGTAGTATCGTAGCGAATTTCACAATTGCAGTTAACAGAAGAAGTAGAGATGAAGAGCCAGATTGGTTTAATTTAGAAATATGGGGCAAGCAAGCACAAATAGCCGCAGATTATGTGAAAAAAGGATCATTAATTGGAATTACAGGAAGCTTTAAAATTGATAGTTGGAAAGATAAAAATACTGGTGATGATAGATATAAACCAGTTGTTAGGGTAGAAAGGTTAAACTTACTAGGTTCACGAAAAGAGTCTGATAATAACCAATACTCCAACAGCAATAACTCAAGTGAAATTCCTTTCTAAGCTCTATTTTTTTTTAAAAACCTTATAAGTATTTTCATAAAAAAATATAAGAAAATTAAAATTAAAATTGGTTTTACAAAATATTTGATTTGATCTAAGTAAGTTTCAATGATTAGATAGTTTTCACCAAATAAATATCCTGAATAAGTCAGAAGTGCTACCCATATTAAGCTTCCAAATGTAGTCCAAAGCAGAAATTTTCTTAATGGCATAAGTTCTATGCCAGCAGGAACTGAAATTAAAGTTCTTATGCCTGGCACTAATCGGCCCCAAAAAACTAAAGAAACCCCATATTTATCAAACCACATTTTACTTTTATTTAAATCGTTAGAAGAAATACCCAGATATTTTCCTTTTTTATCTAGAAAATTTGAAAGTCTTTTTTCATTAACTAATCTACCTAAATAATACCAAGGCAATGATCCTAAAATAGTTCCAAATAACCCCCAAAAAACTAAAATATAGAAATTTAATTTTTGTTGATAAACAAAAAATCCACCCAATGGCATTATTATTTCAGAAGGGATTGGGGGAATTAAATTTTCTAAAAACATAGCCAGACAAATCGTAAGGTATGCTAATAGTGAATTTTTTTCAACAGCCAAGCTGATGTAATCAGGTATAGAAGTTAGAAAATTTTCAAAAATTAAACTCAATCTTAGTATCTGTAAAGTTCTGGTTTATAAGGCCCATCAACAGAGACATTAATATAATCAGCCTGTTGTTTGGTTAATTTTGTTAATTTTGCTCCAATTTTATCTAGATGTAATCTAGCCACCATTTCATCTAGGTGTTTTGGTAAAACATAAACCTCTTTCTCATATTGCTTTGACTTATTAAAAAGTTCGATTTGAGCTAATACTTGATTAGTAAAAGAATTACTCATAACAAAGCTTGGGTGGCCAGTAGCACAGCCTAAATTGACTAATCTACCCTCAGCTAAAAGAATAATTTTATTCCCACTAGGTAGAGTTATGTGATCAACTTGCGGCTTAATGTTTTCCCATTGATAATTTTTTAATGAAGCTACATCAATTTCGTTATCGAAATGTCCAATATTACACACTATGGCCTCATTCTTCATCTTGAGAAGATTTTCATGTGTTATTACCTGATAATTACCAGTAGCAGTAACAAAGATATCTATATCTTTCACAACATCATCTAGCGTAACAACGCTAAAACCTTCCATTGCTGCTTGAAGAGCACAAATAGGATCGACTTCAGCAACTTTTACGATTGCACCAAGTCCACGTAATGATTGGGCTGAGCCCTTACCTACATCTCCAAAACCCATTACTAAAGCAACCTTCCCAGCAATCATCACATCAGTTGCACGCTTTATGCTATCTACTAAAGATTCGCGGCAGCCGTATAAATTATCAAATTTGCTCTTAGTTACTGAATCATTAACGTTGATAGCAGGGAAAGGTAAAGCATTTTGCTTTTGCAGTTGATAAAGTCTTGCAACTCCCGTAGTAGTTTCTTCAGTAACTCCAATAATATTACTCTTAATTCTAGAATAGAAGTCACTATCATTTTCCAACTTAGACTTAATAGATTTGAATAAGGCAATTTCTTCTTCATTACTGGGATTATCTAAAACAGATAAATCTTTTTCTGCTTTACTACCGAGTATCAATAAGCCAGTTGCATCCCCCCCATCATCAAGAATCATATTTGGAGAGTCTGAACCCCAATCAAGAATATAGTGGGTATATTGCCAATATTCATCAAGAGTCTCACCTTTTTTTGCATATACGGAAATTCCTTGATCTGCGATAGCTGCAGCCGCATGATCTTGAGTTGAAAAGATATTGCATGAGGCCCATTTCACTTCCGCACCAAGATCAACAAGGGTTTCTATCAAGACTGCTGTCTGAATAGTCATATGAAGACTTCCAGCTATTTTTGCACCTTTTAATGGCTTTTCAGATTGATATTTATCTCTAAGTGCCATTAGTCCAGGCATTTCTGTTTCGGCAATTTTAATTTCTTTATAGCCAAAATCTGAAAGAGAGATATCAGCAATTACGTAATTAGGTGCGGAGGTTTTAACTGAATTTGCGATAACCATATCTTGTAAAATCTTTTTCTATTAAACTATAAATGATTTTTGAGTAATTTTGTGTTTGTTGAAAATTTAAAAGAAACTTTAAATTTGGGGGAAAAACTCTCACACAAATTGAAACCACAATCAATTGTTTTATTAAAGGGTCCAATTGGGGCTGGGAAAACTTCATTTGTTCAAGGGATTGCTAAAGGCTTGTCAATCTCTGAGGACATTACAAGCCCTACATTTGCTTTATCGCATCACTATAACTCAGGAAGAATTCCGCTAATTCACCTTGATTTGTACAGGTTAAAAAATATTTCTTCAGCAAAAGAAGTTTTTTTTTCAGAAGAAGAAGAGGCAATACAAAGACAAGCCATTTTAGTTATTGAATGGCCAGAATTAATTGAAACAGTTATTGATAATTTCTGGAAAATAGAAATTAATTACTCAAAAAATTATGGAAGACATTACGAAATAAGAGATCCCAAAAATTTATTAACCTTCTCATAATATGGCTGTTGCTCGATGGCGCCTTCACCAAGACAAGTTAATAATCCACAAACACCTGCGAATTTAATGCAATCTTCTATCTCTAAATCATTTGTAGGATAGCCAGAAGAAATTAATTTTGAAATAAAGCCAGCTAGAAAAGCATCGCCTGCACCAGTTGTATCAACAATTTTCTGTGAAGTAGGAATTTCGGTAATTCCTTGAAATCCGTTGATGCTCCATAAAACAGGATTTTTTCCATCGGTTATTATTACATCTGGTCTATTAGAAAGTCGTTGAGATATTAACAAGGGATTTTCATCTTCAAAAAACAAAGTTGCTTCTTCCTTCGCAAGCTTTAAAACATTTGCATGATTTAAAAAATTCTTGATTAAATTAACTCTCGCGGCTTTACTAATTTCTGATGAGAAACTTGAATGATCCCAAAAGACCTCTCTCCAATTCAAATCAATAACTATTTTGATTTCAAATTTATTAGCCTGTTCAATAAGAAAAAAAATAGTTTCTGCTGATATTGGAGATGATAATAAGTTCGTTCCTGTAACTAAATATTTTATTTCTAGAAAAGATTTCTCCAAATTAAAAATTTCTTTTTCTATTAATTTCTTACTAAGAACTTCGTCTGCATAGCATGCATAAGAACTTTCCTCAAAACCTGAAAAAAAACGATCTCCAAATTGATCTCTATCTACATTAACCACACGAGTAGATGAATCATTATTTAATTGCAAGAAATCTAAATTAACTCCCAATTGATCAAATTGCGAAATAAATTTTTTTCCATAATCATCATTACCCAAACTTCCAATAAATGTTGAATCTATTTTTAATTTTCTCAATGCACAAGCAACATTAGCCGGCGCACCACCCAAAAAATCTGTAAATCCTTGATTGGACTTATTTCTGATTCTGTCTACTAAAGCCTCTCCAATACATATAACCTTTTTCTTTTTCATAAAATAAACGCTTTTTCTTAACTAAGAATAATTAATTTAAAACGAATAATTTTTTTTTGAATTAAAGTTTAATTAAAAGCATATCCATAGTGTCTTTAAATAAATCTGAAACTTGGAAGTGGAAAAATTGGGAAATTTCTTGGTCTGCATCCAAAGAATCTACTTCTGAAAAAAATATTAAAATTTTATTAGTTCATGGATTTGGGGCATCAAAAAACCACTGGAGACATAATCAAGATTTTCTTGGTAAATTTTCCAACTGCTACGCAATTGACTTATTAGGATTTGGAGAAAGTAGTCAGCCTAGTGCTTTATTAAATTACGAACCTAACAAAGAAAACTCTATTAAATATTCATTTGACTTATGGGGTAATCAAATATCAACATTTTGTACAGAGGTAATAAAATCTCCTGTTTACTTGGTAGGAAATTCAATTGGTGGTGTTATTGCATTGAAAGCTGCTGAAATCCTCAAAGATGATTGCAAAGGTATCATTTTGATTGATTGTGCACAAAGAACTATGGATGATAAACGTTTGAAAAAAAGTGATATCTTAATGAATCTACTGAGACCAGTCCTTAAAACGATAGTCAGACAAAGAGTAATCAGTAATACACTTTTTACAAGAGCCGCTAATCCAAAAGTTATAAAGAAAATACTTGAACAAGCTTACCCTTCAGGAAAAAATATCGATAAAGAATTGATTGAAATACTTTATCAACCCTCCCAAAGAAAAAATTCTAAAGAAGCTTTTCGTGGTTTTATTAACTTATTTGATGACTATCTTGCTACTGACCTTTTCCATAAAGTTAATGCTCCAATCCAACTGATATGGGGGGAGGAAGATCCTTGGGAATCTTTAAATGAAGCAAGAAATTGGAAGAAACTATTCAGGAATATCAAAAGACTAGATATTATTAAAGGCGCTGGTCACTGCCCTCATGATGAAGAACCTGAAATAACAAATAAGTTAATAAATGAATTTATTCAAGAAACAAAATAAGCTTCTACATTATCGCTAAGTCTTCTCAAGCCTCTTAATCCATCTCTTTCTAGATTTCTTACTCGATCTCTACTTATCCCTAGAACTCTTCCTATTCCTGTAAGAGACATTGGCTCATCACCATCCATTCCGTATCTCATTCTTAAAACTCTACATTGCAGATCAGGCAATTGATGTAAAAGAGAATGCAAATCACCTCTCATACAATCCATTTCTATTTGTTCGTCTGGCAAATCCTCGCCACCTGCTAATAAATCTAATAGGACAGTATCTTCACCATCGCCAACTTTGGTTTCAAGACTAACTGGCTGTCCAGCTTTGCACATCAAATCTTTAACGTCATCTTCAGGAAGCTCTACGTATTTTGCAAGTTCACTCACAGTTGGAGTTCTAGACATTTCTTGGCTGAGCTCTCTTTGACCTTTTTTTAACTTATTCAACATTTCAGTTATGTGAATTGGTAGCCTTATCGCCCGACTTTTTTCAGCTATTGCTCTTGTTATACCTTGTCTAATCCACCAATATGCATATGTCGAAAACTTGTAACCTCTGGCTGGATCAAATTTTTCAACTCCTCTGACTAATCCTATAGTTCCCTCCTGAATTAAATCTAAAAGTTCCATATTTCTTTTTGTATATTTTTTGGCAACACTTACTACCAATCTTAAATTCGCTGCGACCATTCTTTCTTTAGCCCTCTGTCCAGCTCTCAATCTTTTCTTTATTATTGAGGAAGATAAATTTAATTTGGTCGATAATTCATCAATACTAGGCTTATCTCCTGTTAATTCAATAATTTCTAATTCTGTTCTTTCAACTTCCATGTACTCTTGAACTTGCCTACCTAGAGTAATTTCTTGCTCATGAGATAGTAATGGAACTCTTCCTATATCCCTTAAGTAGGACCGAACAAGATCAACATCATTACTACTTTTTATACTCGCGATGGAAGTAAGTTTATTTTCACTTATTGTTTCTGAAGACATGAAAGATTAATGATGTTTTGTAAACAATACCATTAAGAAATGTAAAGTTAAACAAAAAAATCCACATTTTTAAAAAAATGAGAATAAATACCTAGTGGATTTAAGCTAATGATGAGTTTAATAGCCATTTTGCTGTACTGAGATAAATAAATACACCAGCAATATCAGTGACGGTTGTAATGAAAGGAGAGGACATTAAGGCTGGATCCAATTTCATTCTGTCAAACAACAAAGGGAGGATCGCTCCTGTTGTAGCAGCTAAAGTTGTTATAGATATTAAACTTATTCCAACCGCTGAGGCGATTAAAGGCCCCTCTCCTTGCCACCAAGCGAAGGGAAATACTACAAGCATCATTAAAACACCTAAAAGAGCGCCCGTAATTGCCTCCTTGACTACTGCCTTAAAAGCACCCAGAGACTTCAATTTTTGAGTACTTAAACCTCTAATGACAACCGTTGAACTTTGAGCACCAACATTTCCCCCAGTACCAATAAGTAGTGGAATAAATGCAGCTAATAAAACTATTTCCTTTAATATTTGATCATTCATAGCTATAACCTTTGTCGTTAAACCATTTGCCAAAACCAAAATTAACAACCATAAAATTCTTCTTCGAGCAATCGTAAACAAACTACTTTGGAAATAGTCATCTTCATCTCCAGGTTGTACTGCCCCCGCCGCGTAAATATCTCTTGTTGCTTCTTGTTCTATAACATCAATTAAATCATCAACAGTTACTATACCAACCAGTCTTTTTTCTTTATCAACGACTGGTAGTGCTAAAAAATCATATCTTTGTATTGCTCTAGCAACATCTTCTTGATTCGTATTAGTAGAGATATTAACTACATCTCTTGTCATAACATCACCAATTGGCTTAGAGGGATCAGCAGTTACAAGGTCTCTTAAAGAGAGAATACCAGTTAAATGTCTTTCTTTATCAGTAACATATAAGCTATAAATAGTTTCAGTAAAAGGTGCTCTTTTTCTCACTATAGAAAGAGCATCAGCTGCAGTTTGCATCTCTTTAAGGTCTATAAATTCAGTTGTCATTAATCTTCCGGCAGTTTCAGGCTCATATCCAAGTAATTCAGCTGTTACTTTCCTTTCACCAGGACTAAGAGCAGACAAAAATTTTCGTACAACTTTTGCAGGTAATTCATCAAAGAGTTGAACCCTATCGTCAGGAGACATTTTTTCGACGATTTCTAACACTTCTCCTGACCGCAGTCTTTCTAATAAAGTTTGCTGAACTACTGGATCTAAATATTCATAAACCTCAATTGCTTCATTTTTCTTTAATAGTCGAAATGCTAAAGCCTGCAATATTAGTGGAAGGCTTCCTATAGCATCTGCAATATCAACAGGTTGAGAAGGCTCTAAAAGTAACTTTGCCTCATCATAATTTCCCGCGATGAGCAATTCCTCAAGTTGAATAGTTATATTTTCTCTTGTACTTAAATCTGAAGATAATGATGTAACTGTTTCAAGATTATTTTCATTCATAAATATAATCCCTTATCAAAGTAACAACACCATTATATGAAATCTAAGTAATTTTTCTACTTATCCAGAACCCGAAAACCATCGTGAACAAATTTACGATAATGATTAAATTAAAAAAAATTATAAATTTAATCCAATCCCCTTGATTTAAAATCATATACAAAAAATATATAAATCCGCTAAAGGATGTAAAGCAAGAAAAAAAACCACTCAATAAAATTTTTTCAGTTGAATCACTCAATCTTCTACTGATAAAAAAACCCACTAAAAATGATCCAATTATAGAAATAAAAAAATTATTGTTTATAATTATTCTTAGAAAAGTAGCTAAATAAGCAGCTAAAAGAATATAAATAAAATTATTTATTTTCACTTAAAAAAAATAAATAAGAAAATAACCTAAATAAAAGAACAGAAATGAAATAATTATCACTTCAATATAGTGGAAAAATAATCTTAGGAATTTTCTCTTTATAAATAAGTTAAATAGTTGATATATAAAGGAAGAAAATGTACTAAAACATCCTAAAAAACCACTATAAAATAACACTAATATTTCGTTATTAATAAAATTTAAAGCTACTAAAATTCCTAATAAAAAAGATGATAAAAAATTTACTATTGAAGTATTTTGAATATCAAAACCTATACTTTTTTTAATATTATTTTGTATAAATATTCTCAGTATTAAACCAAAAGTACTGCCAAGTAAAATTATGCTTATTGAACTAAAATCCAAAATTTACATTTTTATCCAGCCTTTTAAAATCTTATTAGGATCATCTAAAAGTTTATTAGAAGCTAATTCAACCCTAACCCAAGTTTCATTTTTGCTGACTTTCCAATTACGTAATACTGATAAGGTTGTACCTACATCAAGAACTAATAATTCCTTAGCATAAATTTCAGGACAAGAATAAAGAGAAGTATTGGAACACAATATAATTTCATTTGTACTATTTGGAAACTTATTTTGATTTAAACTTTTTTGAATCCCACCAGCAGGTAATGAGATTGGAGCAATTAATGCAAAAGTAATTAAACAAAAATTCTTGAGAACATTATTAATCATATGTCTAAAGTTGCCATATCTAAGTTGCTACTATGAGTTTCAATAAATTCTCTTCTTGGCGCAACTTTATCTCCCATTAATATATTGAAGATTCTGTCAGCTTCAAGTGCATCTTCGATTTCAACCCTTTTCATCATCCTCGTTTGAGGATTCATAGTTGTATCCCATAATTGTTTTGGCATCATTTCCCCCAATCCCTTAAATCTTTGGATATTATAATTTGCATTTTCTCCAAAACCTTGAATTGTATCCTTTAATTGATTCTCGTTATAACAGTAATTATGCTTCTTACCTCTTTCAACTTTATAAAGGGGGGGACAAGCAATGTATATAAAACCTTTCTCAACAAGTTCTCTTTGATATCTGTAGAAAAATGTCAACAATAAAGTTCTTATATGAGCACCGTCAACATCAGCATCCGTCATAATTACAACTCTATGATATCTCAAAGAACTCTCGTCGAAGTCCTCTCCTTTTATTCCTAATCCTAGAGCTGTTATTAATGACTGTATTTCTGTATTTTTATATATTTTAGTATCGTCAGTTTTTTCAATATTGAGAATTTTACCCCTAAGAGGCAAAATAGCCTGAAAATTTCTATCTCGTCCTTGTTTTGCGGAGCCACCAGCTGAATCTCCTTCAACTATATAAATTTCTGATTCTGAGGGATCTCTAGAACTACAATCTGCTAATTTGCCTGGTAATGTAGAACTTTCAAGAACACTTTTTCTTCTTACTAATTCTCTAGCCCTTCTCGCAGCTTCTGCTGCATTAAATGATTGAATTGCTTTTTCAAGAATCAAATCCAAAATGCCGGGATTGAATTCCATATATTTTGTGAGAGCCTCCCCAATGAGAGAATCCACAATTCCCCGTACTTCAGTATTTCCTAATTTTGTTTTTGTTTGCCCCTCAAATTCGGGATCTGGAACTTTTACTGACAAAACAACAGTCAAACCCTCTCTAATATTTTCGCCAGCTAAATTTTTTTCAATATCTTTTCTTTTGCCTCTCTTTTTTGCAAGATTATTGAAAGTTCTTGTCAGAACTGTTTTTAGCCCTTCTATATGAGTTCCTCCATCAATAGTTCTGATATTATTTGCAAATCCTAAAATATTATCTGAATATACATCTGAACACCATTGCAAAGCGGCTTCTACATATACATTTTCTTTCTGTGAGTCAACATAAATTATTTCAGGATGAATAGAATCTTTTTCAGCATTCATGTATTCAACATATTCTTTAATACCTCCTTGATACAAGTAGATTTCTTCTTTAAATGAACCATCTGATAATTGTTTTCTTTCATCTCTAAAAACAATTCTTACTCCGCCATTAAGATAAGCTAGCTCCCTTAATCTTGATGAAAGAAGAGCATATTCAAATTCAATTCCTCCAGAAAAAATCGTTTTATCGGGTTTAAAGCAAATAGTTGTTCCTTTCTTAGATGGTTTGCCAGTCTGCTTTTTAGTTTCCAATTCACCCTTTGATACACCTTTTTCAAATCTTTGATTAAATTCGCTTCCATCCCTATAAACAGTCACATTAACCCATTCGCTTAGAGCATTAACTACAGAAATTCCTACTCCATGCAAACCCCCTGAAACTTTATAGCCACCACTACCAAATTTACCTCCTGCATGAAGAACAGTTAGTACAGTTTCTAAGGCGCTTTTCCCTGTTCTTGGATGAATATCTGTTGGAATACCTCGTCCATTATCAGAAATTAAAGCAGAACCATCTGCTCGAAGAACTATTTCAATGTGATCACAATGTCCTGCAAGTGCTTCATCAACCGAGTTGTCAACTACCTCATATACTAAATGGTGTAATCCCCTAGGTCCTGTTGAACCTATATACATCCCAGGGCGTTTACGAACTGGTTCTAACCCCTCTAAAACCTGTATCTGTTCCGCGCCATATTCATTTGAGATTTTATTAGATCTTTTGTCCTCACTCATTTAATATAAAAAAAAATATTAGACTTTTAAAATGTTATTTTTAAAAGGTCTTTCATTAAACTTACCACCGCAATAAGATAAAGGCTCGAAGTCAATGAAAAATTTAATCACTTTAATTATATAGCTAATATTTTTTTCTTCAGAAATTCATATGTCTTCTTATCTACCTCACGTAATCATTTTAATTGGGCCTACTGCAAGTGGCAAAACAGAATTAGCCATTGAAATCGCAGAATATTTTAAAACTCATATACACAATATTGATTCAAGGCAAATTTATAAGTCCATGGATATTGGAACAGCCAAGCCATCTAAAATTCAACAAAAAAAAATAAAACATTTTTTAATAGATATTGAAGAACCAATCAATCAAATTAATGTAAAACAATTTCAAGAAATTGCTCAAAAATCTATTAAAAGAGAAATTAAACAAGCTAATTTACCTTTTCTTGTTGGAGGAAGTGGGTTGTATATGAACTCAATAACAAAAGGATTTTTTGTACCAGATGTCCCTCCTCAAAATAATTTCAGAAGACAATTAGAAGAACTTGGTCAAGAAAAATGTTGGGAACTATTAAAAAATTGTGATCCATTATCAACTAAAAAAATCAATTTTGCTGACCACATCAGAACAATAAGAGCTTTAGAAGTCTTTTACGTAACAGGTAAACCTTTGTCAACTCTGAAAGTTCAAAAACCGCCTAACTGGAAAATTCTAGAGCTTGGATTAGATAGAGATAATTTAAAAGAAAGAATTTTTCAAAGAACAAAAAATATGTTTTTATCTGGAATTATTGAGGAGACGAAACACCTTATCTCTAAATATGGATTTGATTTGCCAATATTAGAAACTATTGGTTATCGAGAAGCTAGGGATGTTTTAGATAACCGTTCAACAATTGACAAAGCAATTGAGTTGACTGCAACAAAAACAATCCAATTTGCCAAAAGACAAAAAACTTGGTTTCGTAATAAAAATAATCCTCTTTGGCTTAATAACAAAAACCTGCTAAAAGATGCAATAATTAAAATAGAGTCTTTTATAAGCTAACTTTATAAAAATAGATTTGTTCATCATCCAATCAATTTATTTAATTAACTGAATGCCCCCACGCCCACGCTTTGACAGACGAGCTCCAGTTAGAGAGCTACCAAATATAAATGAAAGAATAAAATACCCTCAATTGAGAGTCGTTGATTCAGATGGAAAACAATTAGGCGTCATAGATAGATTAAAAGCATTAGAAATAGCATCTCAAAGAGAACTTGATTTAGTTTTGGTGAGCGAAAAAGCAAATCCTCCTGTTTGTAGAATCATGGATTACGGTAAATATAAATTTGAACAAGAAAAGAAAGCTAAAGAAGCAAGGAAAAAATCTCATCAAACAGAAGTTAAAGAAGTAAAAATGAGATATAAAATTGACAAGCATGATTACGATGTGCGAATTGGTCAAGCTACTAAATTTCTAAAATCGGGAGATAAGGTAAAATGCACTGTAATGTTTAGGGGAAGAGAAATACAACACTCAAATTTAGCCGAGACACTTCTTTTGAAAATGGCTAATGATTTAGAAGAGCAATCAGAAGTTCAGCAAAAACCAAAAAGAGAAGGGAGAAACATGATTATGTTTTTAAGCCCTCGCAAAACTCCTCTTATTAAAAAAGATGATAGGTGATAAATCGTTATCAAAAGATATGACGAATGTTAAAGTGTCACTATATCAAAAAGTAAATTAGTCAGGACTTTTCTAAAGTGAGATTCCATATCCAACAAGACAGTGATATTCCTGCATCTACTCAACTAAATAATCAAATTTGTTTCGCAATTGCAGCAAGACATTTTCCTCCAGGACACAGACTTCCCAGTACGAGGCAACTTGCAATGCAGACTGGACTCCATCGTAATACTATAAGCAAAGTTTACAGACAACTAGAAATAGATGGGGTTGTTGAAGCAATAGCTGGATCAGGTATCTATGTAAGGGATAATCTTACTAAAAGAGAATTTACGAAATCACTTTACTCAAAAGATAAAATAAGGAAAGCTCCTGATCAAGAAGCAAAGACGGTTATTGACAACTTAATAAGTCTTGGATTCACTTTACAAGAGACGAGAGAGATATTGAACAATGAAATTGAGTGGCGTATTAAATGCGGATCAAGAATCATAGTCAGTACTCCTAGAGAAGATATTGGAGCTTCTATGTTAATAGCAGAAGACCTTTCTACAACAGTTAATGTGCCAGTAGAAGTTGTTCCTATGGAAGAATTAGAAAAAGTTTTGAGTAATTCAAATAATGGTACGATTGTCACAAGCAGATATTTTTTACAGCCTCTAGAAAAAGTTGCTAAGCAACATGGAGTTCGCGCTATTGCAGTTGACTTGAGCGACTTTCAAAAGGAATTAAAAATTCTCAAGGAATTAAATGCTGGAAGTTGTGTAGGTATTGTTAGCATAAGTCCGGGTTTATTGAGAGCAGCAGAAGTCATTATACATAGCATGCGTGGTAGTGAATTAATCCTTATGACGGCAATCTCAGACAATAACAGTAGATTACTTTCACTTTTAAAGGCTTCGAACCATATAGTGTGTGATGGACCTAGTTTCTCAGTTGTAGAAAATACATTATTAAAAAATCGTTCTCAGTTGATGAGATTACCTCAAATAATATGTGCTAAAAATTATTTAAGTATCGAAACAATAAATCAATTAAAAAAAGAAATAGGAGTTATTAATTAAACCATGATATTAAAAACTTTTAAATCAGATATAGAAATTATCAGAGAGAGAGATCCCGCCGCAAGAGGAATAGTTGAGATATTTCTTTGCTACCCAGGCTTTCAATCAATAGTTATACACAGGTTTACTCATAAATTATGGCAATTAAAGATTCCTTTGATTCCCCGCTTACTCAGTCATCTTAATAGGCTAGCAACAGGTATTGAAATCCATCCTGGGGCAAAAATTGGTAAGAGGGTTTTCATAGACCATGGAATGGGCGTTGTAATTGGTGAAACTGCTGAGATAGGAAATAACTGTTTGCTTTATCAGGGAGTGACATTAGGAGGTACTGGTAAAAGCCACGGCAAAAGACACCCCACCTTAATGGAAAATGTTGTAGTAGGAGCGGGCGCAAAAGTTCTTGGATCCATCACGGTAGGATCTAATACCCGTATTGGTGCTGGCTCAGTAGTTGTTCGAAATGTAGAGGGGAACAGTACTGTGGTGGGAATTCCTGGCAGGGTAGTGCATCAAAGTGGGGTCAAAGTAAATCCGTTAGCTCACTCTGCCTTACCAGATGCTGAAGCTAATGTGATAAAAAATTTAATGGATAGGATAGACTCTCTTGAAAATGAAATTCTTAAATTACAAAAAACTCTACAATGTATAACCAGATCAGAATCTATTGATATTTCTAAACTCGGTGATTCTCAAAATCTTAAAGACAAAGAAATTCTAGAATTTCTTGGAGATGATTAAATATTAATTTTTTTCATTAACGTCAGTTTTAGGTTGAAACATAAACATTGAATAAATAACATTTCGTCTCATATTAGTCATCATTTCGAGGAACATGTCATATCCTTCATTTTTATATTCGATTAATGGATCTTTTTGACCATAACCCCTCAATCCCACTGATTCCCTCAAGGAATCCATGGATTGAAGATGTTCTCGCCATAAATTATCGATTTGCTGCAAAATGAAAAATCTTTCGGCTTCTCGCATTAATCCTGGACGAATCTTTTCTATTTGTGATTCCTTTAAATCATAAGCTATTCGCAACTGCTCTTGAAGATAGTTTTTTAATTCTTCTATTGACAGTAAATTAATATCATCAGATTTAAGATCATCTAATAAATATATAAATTCTTTGACTTTAGAAATTAATTGATCAATATTCCATTCTTCAGGAGGAAGATCAGGATTAATATAAGCATCTACAATTTCAGTCATTGTCCTTTCTCCATATCCTATTACTTGTCTCTTTAAATCAATGCCTTTCAATACTCTTAATCTTTCACCATAAACTGCTTTTCTTTGATTGTTCATTACCTCGTCGTATTCAAAAACTTGTTTTCTAATATCGTAATAGTAAGTTTCAACTTTCTTTTGAGCACTTTCTAGAGACCTTGTAAGCATTCCTGACTCAATAGGCATATCTTCATCTACCCTAAAAGCATTCATTAAATTTGCTACTCTATCACCTCCAAAAATCCTTAATAAATTATCATCTAAAGATAAAAAGAATCTTGTACTTCCAAGATCACCTTGTCTTCCTGCTCTTCCTCTAAGTTGATTATCCACTCTTCTTGATTCATGTCTCTCAGTACCAATCACATGTAAACCGCCAGCTTCTCTTACTTTTTCTTCTTCATGAATCAAAACTTTTTCATATTCTTTTTTTACATCAGACAAAGATTCTCTCAAAAGCTTTATCAAGTTATCATCAGTTGGTGCTTTTTCTGCAGCTGTAGCTATCCTATCATCAAGCTCCAAGACAGAAAGTTGTTTATCTCCCCAATTTTTAACAAGTTCATCAGATAAAATAGAGAGTTTCTTTTCTATTACTTCATCTAGTTTGCAAGGAAAAAGATTAGTTGACGAATTTGAAATGTTCTTTTTCAAATTTGAAACTGCTTGTGTAGAAAAACCACCCTTAGATTTTGAATTTCTTTGTTTAGGTATTGGTGGCTTGTGCTCATTATCAGGCTTGACTAACAAAGGAATTAAAATTTCTTTTAATTTAAGTCTTGCCATATAGTCACTATTACCGCCAAGAATTATATCTGTTCCCCTTCCAGCCATATTAGTCGCAATAGTAACAGCACCTGCTCTTCCTGCCTGAGCAACAATTTCTGCCTCACGTTCAACGTTCTCTGGCTTAGCATTTAACAAATTATGTGGGATTTTTTCGGCAGATAAAAGTGAACTTAGTAATTCACTTTTTTCAACACTTGTTGTACCTACTAAAACAGGTCTACCATCTCTATGAATTTGCGCAGTTTCTTTAGCAACGGCTTTCCATTTACCCATCTCTGTCTTAAATACTTGATCAGACCAATCTTGTCTCTTTCTTATTTGATTTGTTGGAATAACTGTTGATTCTAATTTATAGGTTTTTTCAAATTCAACCTCTTCAGTTTTTGCAGTTCCCGTCATTCCTGCTAAACCTGGATATAAAAGAAAAAAATTCTGATAGGTTATGGATGCTAATGTTTGAGTCTCAGGTTGAATTTTAAGACTCTCTTTTGCTTCTATTGCTTGATGTTGTCCATCGCTCCAACGCCTTCCTGGCATTACCCTACCAGTAAATTCGTCTACTATTACAGCCTCATCGTTCTTAATAATATAATTTACATCTTTAATAAATAATTCTTTGGCTTTTAAAGCATTAGTTACATAATGCGCCCAAGGATCTTGAGGATTATATAAATCATTTACTCCCAAATACTCTTCACATTTTGCAAAACCCTGATCAGTTAATATACAACTTCTCTGTTTTTCATCAACTTCATAATCCCCTTCTGGATCAATACCATCTTTACTTAATTCTTTTGCTTTGAGTAATGCCAAAGATAATTCTGCAGCTTTTTGATATTTTTCTTGTGGTCTTTCAACTTGGCCAGAAATGATTAAAGGCGTTCTTGCTTCATCAATTAATATTGAATCAACCTCATCAATTACGCAGTAATTAAATTTTCTTTGAACTACCTCAATAATATCAGTAGCCATATTATCTCTTAAATAATCAAATCCTAATTCTGAATTTGTGGCATAAGTTATATCACAATCATAATTTTTCTTTCTCTCAATTGGATTCATATCTTGCTGAATCAAACCAACGGATAAACCTAAAAAACGATGAACTTGTCCCATCCACTCTGCATCCCTTCTAGCTAAATAATCATTTACAGTAACGACATGAACACCTTTTCCCGTAAGAGCATTTAAATAACAAGGTAATGTTGCGACAAGAGTTTTTCCTTCTCCAGTCTTCATCTCTGCAATTTGACACTCATTTAAAACCATCCCGCCTATTAACTGAACATCAAAATGCCTCATATCAAGAACACGTTTACTTGCTTCTCTTACTATTGCAAAGGCTTTAGGAAGAAATTCTTCTAGGAGTTCTTTTTGCTTTTTAAAGTCTAATTCTGATGAAATATTTGATTTAAGATTTTGAGTTTCTTTTCTCAGCTCATCATCAGTTAATTGAGAAATTTCTTCTTCTAAAAAATTTATCTCTTCCACTATTGGTTGATAGCGCTTTAACTTTCGTGTATTCGGATCTCCCAACAAAAGTTTTAGCATAAGTCAAAGTCCTTAAAAAATTTATCTTATTACAAACATTATAAATTAGTGCGTTACAACAGAATGAAGAAAACTATTATCTCTTTATTTTATAGAAACGATCGATTAAGGTATTTAGATTGAAGTCACAAAAATAACCTAGCTGACATCACTTTTCAAAAATCTTTTTAATAAATGAAAGAAATATCTCTAATCAAACATGCCAAAGGAGCTTTAGGGTTAAGGGTTTTTGGATTAGGTCCTAACCTTAAACCAACAAATGGATTAATTAAGCTACAAAAATTATTAGATACAAATGCTTTCTGGGCAAAAAATAGAACAATTAATGATCTAAAAAAATGTCTCGCTAACAGTGATGTCGTAATAAGTCTTTGGGTTGGTAAAGAAATAGTTGGTTTTGGTAGAGCTTTAACCGATGGGATTTACCGGGGAGTACTTTGGGATATTGTTATAGATCAAAATCATCAAGGCAAAGGTTTTGGCACATTAATTGTAAAAAATCTTTTATCTTCTAAAAAAATTAAAAATACAAAAAAATTATACTTAATGACAACAAATAAAAAATTGTTTTATTCTAAATATGATTTTGAAGAAGTTACTTCTCAAAATTTATTGATTCGTGAAATATAAGGACTTAGTTTCTAGATAAAAAAAATCAAGATACAAATTTACTATAAAGCCATCTTATAAAAGGTCCTAAAATAGGAATTGGTCCAAAAGTTGGTCCGCAAAAATCAAAGTAATCTCTGTGCTCTTTTATTAATCCATTTTCGCCAAATATTAAACGAGTAGTTCCAGGATAAATAAATTCTTTACCCATAATTTTTAAACCCATTGTCCATTCAACAAATCCACAATCCCCAGTTATAGAAATTGCATGAGTTTCTAAAAAAACATCATCACATCTTTTAACTAGCTTTTCTTGAGCTTTAACATAAGAATCTAAGCCCTCTGTTTCCTGAGTTGGGTCTGTAAAAATAACATTCTCATTATAAAATTCAGCCCATTTTTGTTTTGTGGGTGCATCTATACCATAAGGTTTAGTAAATAATCCCTTTAAATCCTCAATAGAAATTACTCTTGTCATTACGAAATTTTTTTTAAGAATATTTTAAAAGAAACAAACTTTAAAAGCGGATGAAGAGATTCGAACTCTCGACATTCTCCTTGGCAAGGAGATGCTCTACCACTGAGCTACATCCGCATAGCTTTATTTTATCTCAAAGAAGGTATCAATGATAAAAATAATTTAATTTTTTCAATTAATTTAAATTTTTAATTAAGGATCCCATCTCAATTGCTTGTAAAGCATAATTCCAACCAAGATTATTTTTAATCCCTGCTCTTTCTAAAGCCTGCTGCATAGTATCAGTAGTTAAAACTCCAAAAATAATTGGAACATTATTTTCATTTGAAACTTGCGAAATACCTTTGCTCGCCTCAGATATTACTACATCATAGTGGGAAGTTTCACCACGGATCACAGCCCCAAGAGCAATTACAACGTCATAACTCTTTTTTTTCATAAGGGTTTTAGCTGCGATTGGTAATTCGAATGAACCAGGAACCCAAACCACATCTACTTGATTGCTTAATTCAGAAGTATCTAAACCATGTCTTTTTAAACAATCAAGACAACCAGATAGAATTTTATTTGTAATTAAATCATTAAATCTTGCTATTACAATACCAACTTTTAAAGCAGAGGCATTAGTAAAAGAGCCCTCAAAAATAGCCATTAAATTTTACTTAGATATATTAATAGACTCTCACGAAAAGGTATTAAGTTCAAACTAATGAAGAAACTATCCCTGTAACAAAAACCAAAACAACCCAAACAGCTGCAATAGAATAAATTTTTCTCCTACTTTCTCGCTGTCCTTCCTCAGTAGAAGGTTGAGTCACATATAAAACGGGCACTCCAACCACCGCAATTAAAGAAGCAAATAATAGAGCATTTACGAAGAAAAAGTTTACAGCCTGCATAATTCAGTCTTTAGGTTTCAAATATTATAAATACCATCTTCTCATGAAAATGATAATTTTTAGAGAAAATTTACATACTTTAGCCACTTTAAATGCAAAAAAAAAAATTCTACCTAATATCTATTTAGGAATTAAAAAAGTATGCAAGAAGATACGATAATTCAAAAGAATTTATTTGCGATTGGTAATGATAATAATGAGCAGAAAGAAATAACAAAAATTTCAGAAGATTTATCTTTGGAAGATTTAAAAAAAGAGTCGCAAAAAAGACCCAGACAAAGAAAAAATTCAACTAATTTAATAAATAAATTCAAGACTGATTTAATTTCAAATAACAAAAATGTTTGCATAAATGAAGAATCTTATAGCTATAAAACAGTTTCAAAGCTGAAATTAACTCCTGTAATGAAGCATTATGTAACTCTAAAAGAAGAAAATAAAGATAGGTTATTACTTTATAGATTGGGAGATTTTTTTGAATGTTTTTTTGAGGACGCTGTATTAATATCTAATCTTTTAGAAATAACCCTTACCAGTAAAGATGCTGGCAAAGAGATTGGTAAGATCCCTATGGCAGGGGTCCCACATCATGCAATGGAGAGATACTGTGCTGATTTAATTAAAAAAAATTATTCTGTGGTTATATGCGATCAATTAGAAAAAAGTTCTGGAAATTATGGAACTCCAATTAAAAGAGGAATAACAAGAATAATCACTCCTGGAACTGTAATTGAAGAGGGGATGTTGATAGCAAAGAAAAATAACTGGATTACTGCTATTTACTTATCAGAAGAAAACTCTGATGAATCTTATGAATGGGGTATATCAAAAGCTGATGTAAGCACAGGAGAATTAATAACTTTAGAAGGCCAATCTCTGGCAAAACTATTTGATGAAATTACTAAATTAGATTCTTCAGAAATCATTGTAGGAAGCAATGCAGTAAGAAATTTATTAATTCAAGGAAATAGTCAAATTACATATACTGTTTCTCAAGAGACTAATTTTGGAATTAATGAAGCAAATTATCTAATAAAAAATTATTTCCAAATTGCAAACCTAGAGGGAATAGGACTTAAAAATTTAAACAATGCAACTAGATCACTTGGAGGTTTATTAAATTACTTAGAAAAAATTAATCCTTCAAATTTAGATAAAGATTCTTCTTTAAAAATCTCATTAAACTTTCCACAAATCCAATATGATCACAACAAATTAATAATTGATTCTCAAACTCAAAAAAACTTAGAAATCAAAAATACACAACGAGAAAATAATTATGTAGGTTCGCTACTATGGAGTATTGATAGAACTTATACTTGTATGGGTGCAAGGTGTTTAAGAAGGTGGTTAGATTCACCACTATTAAACGTTAATGAAATTTATAAAAGACAAAATATAATTACAAACTTTATTGAATCTAAAAAATTACGTACAGATACCCAAAATTTACTTAGAGCAATGGGGGATTTAGAAAGACTTGCAGGAAGAGCTTGTGCAGGTCATGCAAGTCCCAGAGACTTAATTGCAATAGCTGAAGGTTTAAAAAAATTGCCTAGACTAAAATCCATAATTGAATTATTTAAATATGATCTCCCAAATTGGACTGATCAATTAAAAAATATTGATGAAGGACTCTTAGAATTAGCTGATACTATAAGTTTTAAACTGATAGAAAATCCTCCTCTAAATATTAGTGAAGGAGGCATGATCCACGATGGTGTTGACAATATATTAGATGGTTTACGAAATTTAATGGATGATTACTCTGAGTGGCTAAATAAAGAGGAATTAAAAGAAAGGAAAATTAGCAAAATTTCAAACCTAAAAATTCAATTTCATAAAAATTTTGGATATTACATTTCTATAAATAAGTCAAAAGTTAATTTAGCTCCACAACATTGGATCAAAAGGCAAACACTTACTAATGAAGAAAGGTATATCACTTCAGAAATTAAAAATAAAGAAAATAAGATTTTCCAAATAAAAAGTAGAGCTTCATCAAAAGAATATGAAATTTTCTGCAAATTAAGAAATATAGTTGCTGAAAAAACAACACAAATAAGATCAATCGCAAAATCCATAGCATCTCTTGATGCACTGCTTGGTTTATCAATTACTTCAGTAGAAAACAATTTTATAAAACCTTCTTTAATACCAATAAATGATTCAATGACAAAAAATAGTACAAAAATTATCGCAGGAAGAAATCCAATTGTAGAGCAATTATTAAGTGATAAAAAGTTTGTAGCAAACGATATCTTTTTTGAGGATAATCAAAAATTAATTATATTAACCGGTCCCAATGCAAGCGGAAAAAGTTGCTTCATAAGACAACTTGGTTTAATACAAATTCTCACACAAATTGGTAGCTTTGTTCCTGCTAATAATGCTGAAATCAAGATTGCAGATAGGATTTTCACAAGAATTGGGGCAGTTGATGATCAATCATCTGGACAATCAACATTTATGGTAGAAATGTCTGAAACTGCATCAATTCTAAATCAGGCAACTTCTAGCTCACTAGTTTTACTTGATGAGATAGGTAGAGGGACATCTACTTTTGATGGACTTTCAATAGCTTGGTCAGTAAGTGAATATCTTGCAAAAAAAATTCAATGTAATACTATTTTTGCTACGCACTATCATGAGCTTAATTATCTAAAAAATTCAAATACGAATATACAAAATTTTCAAGTTTTAGTAGAACAAAATAACGATCAGCTAATTTTTAGCCACAGGATTGTTAAAGGGGGCTCAAACAAAAGCTATGGAATAGAAGCAGCTAAATTAGCAGGAGTTCCAAAAGAAGTTATAGAAAAAGCAAAATCAGTTTTAAATTCTTTAGAAGAAAATAACAAATTAAATTTTGATATTAATTAGATTTTTGACATTTTTATAAAATAAATACTCTTTAAATAGTTTCCCTCAATAAGGCGTTAACCGCAGCAGCTGCCATAGCAGCACCTCCTCTAGTTGAATTCAAAACAATTCTAGGAAGATCGGTAGAAATTAGTTTGTTTTTGCTTTTCTCTACTCCAATAAATCCAACAGGCATTCCGATAATTAAACTAGGTAAGTCTTTTGCATTCCCTAAAATATCAATTAAATAAGTTAACGCTGTAGGCGAACTGCCAATAACTACAATAGGTGATTTGCTTCCAGAATTCATAGCGGATAACTCCTTCCAACCTTCACTTAAGCCATATGCTGTTTTAGTTAAGTTTGTATGATTATTTTTTCCAAACCACATTCTTGCAGTGAATACTTTATTCCTAGTAGTATTTTCTGCCATGGATTTTATTGCTGCCGCTGCCATATCAGTATCAGTTAAAATCGGAGCACCATTTTTAAGTGCCCGAAGCCCTTTTTCGCAAGCACCTTCACTAAAATTTACAAGATTTTGAACTGAAAAATCTCCTGAAGTATGGACTAATCTCTCTAACACTTTTTTTTCCAAATAATTTAGATCATTGGCTAATAAATGAGATCTTATGAATCTGATGCTTTCCAAAAAAATTGGATGATCTATTACCATTAAATTTAATTTGTGTTAGAAGTAATCATAGTAAATATATGTTTTTTATTGAGCTATTATGCCAATACAAATATTATGGGGTAATGATTTAAGTGCTCAAAATACATTTATTCAAAAATTAATTGATAAGGAAGTAGCAAAAGAATGGAAAGAAATAAACGTAACAAATTTAAATGGAGATGATGATGAGCAAGTCAATAAAGCTTTAGATGAAGTTCTTACACCTCCTTTTGGAAAAGGATACAGAATAGTTACATTGAAAAATAATCCAATTTTTACTGCCAAAAATGAGGATCTAAGAACTAAATTTGAAAAAATTCATGACAATATACCTCAAAATACTTATTTCATTTTACAAAATACAAAAAAACCAGACTCAAGACTAAAGAGTACTAAATTTTTACAAAAACTTATCAAAAATAATTTAGCTAAAGAAAAGTCATTTTCTTTACCAGAAATCTGGGACTATGAAGGACAAAAAAGATTTTTAGAAGATGCAGCAAATGAAATGAATATCAAAATTGATAAAAATGCAGCTGAATTAATAATTGATTCAATTGGTAATGATAGCTTTAAACTAAAAAATGAATTAGCCAAAGCAAAAACATACCTTTCTGCAGTATCAAGTGATTCGAATTCACAACTTTTTCTTGAAAGTATTCATGTAAAAAAAATATTTAGTGATCATCAATCCAATATTTTCAAAATCATCGATCTTCTCTTACAAAAAAATATTAATGAAAGCCTCATAGAAATAAATTATTCCTTACAGAAAGGAGAACCTGCTTTAAGACTAAATGCAGGTTTAATTAGTCAAATAAGAATTCATACCATTATAAAATTAGCAGTTAATTCAGGTAACGATAATGCAGAAAAGATTTGTAATCTTGCAGGCATTTCTAATCCAAAAAGAATTTTTTTTATTAGAAAAAAAGTCAAAAATGTAACTCAAGAATATTTAATTAATTTAATGAGTAACTTACTAGATATTGAATCATTACTAAAACAAGGTAATAATCCTATAAATGTTTTTACAGAGAAATTAATTAATTTAAGTTAACCAAATTATAAGTTTAAGAATTTACATTATGATTTAAATATGGCTTTACTAGTAAAAAAATTTGGCGGTACTTCTGTAGGTGATATTAAAAAAATTAAAAATATTGCAAGTAGCATCTGTCAAAGTAAAGAAGCAGGAAATGAAATTGTCGTAGTTGTCTCTGCAATGGGGCAAACTACAGATGATTTAAATTGTTTAGCAGAATCAATTAGTAAAAATCCTAATCGAAGGGAATTGGATATGCTTCTCTCAACTGGAGAGCAAGTAACCATAGCTCTTCTCTCAATGGCATTAAACGAATACGGAATACCTGCAATTTCAATGACCGGTAGCCAGGTTGGAATTATTACTGAATCAATTCATGGGAAAGCGAGAATTCTGGACATTAAAACAGAAAGGATCCAAAATTATATAAATCAGGGGTTTGTGGTTGTAGTGGCTGGATTTCAAGGAACAACATTAAGCCATACGGGTTCAATGGAAATTACAACTTTGGGTAGAGGTGGTTCAGATACTTCCGCAGTGGCTTTATCAACAGCTTTAGGAGCTGAGACGTGCGAAATTTATACAGACGTTCCAGGGGTTCTTACTACTGATCCAAGAATTGTTCCTAATGCAAAACTCTTAGATGAAATTAGCTGCGAGGAAATGCTTGAACTTGCAAGTGTTGGGGCTTCAGTTCTGCATCCAAGAGCAGTAGAAATTGCTCGCAATTATGGAATTAAATTGTGTGTGAAATCAAGCCAAAGTGACTCAAGTGGGACTCTCCTAGAAAGTCAAATCCAACCTCTCCCACTAAAAAGAGGAAGCTTAGAATTAACAAAAACAGTCAATAGTCTTGAGGTATTAGAAAACCAAGTAGTATTCAGTCTCTCAAATATTCCTGATAGGCCAGGGATTGCTGCACAAATATTTGAAAAACTTTCAGAAGCAAGTATCAGTGTAGATTTAATAATACAAGCGACAAATGATGGAAATAAAAACGATATTACATTTACTGTTAGTGAATTAGAAGTTAAAAAGACTGCAGAACAATGTGAACTTATAACTAGTCAATTAGGAGGAGAATATAACTTAAAAACAAACATGACTAAATTAAGTATTCAAGGAGCAGGCATTATGGGCAGACCTAGTGTTTCAGCTGATTTATTTGATACTTTATCTCAAGCGAATATAAATGTCAGGTTAATAGCTACTAGTGAAATTAAAGTTAGCTGTGTAATTGAAATCAATAATATACCGAAAGCTATTAGATTTGTTGCTGAGAAATTTAAGTTATCCGATACACAAATATTTGTTAATCCAATCAATGAAAAACAAGATCAACCTGAAGTAAGAGGAATTGCATTAGATAAAAACCAAGTTCAAGTAAGTTTTCGAAAACTGCCTGATCGTCCAGGTGTAGTAGCATCGATATGTTTAGCATTAGCTGAAAATAATTTACTTATCGATACTATTGTTCAGTCTGAAAGAATTTCCTCTTTAAAAACTAAGGATATTAGTCTTACAATGAATAAACAAGATAGAGAAAAAGCTAACTTAGTTTTTGAGGCCTTAACAAAAAAATTGCCCGGATCATATATTGAAGATGGCCCTGCAATAGCCAAAGTAAGTACTGTAGGAGCAGGAATGGCATTTAAGGTTGGAACAGCTGGAAAAATATTTAGAGCATTGGCTGACCAAAATATCAATATTGAAATGATTGCCACTAGTGAAATCAGGACTTCATGTATTGTCTTAGAAAAAGATTGTGACAAAGCAGTTAATGCTATTCATAATCATTTCGAATTAGAAAAATAATTTCTTTTTAATTATTTCTTGCCAATTTTTGTCTTAATTTTTTGATTCTATCTCTCAAATTTGCTGCTTCTTCAAAATTTAACTCTTTTGCAGCATCTTTCATTTTAATTTCTAACTTTTCTATTAAGTCAGGCAATTCTTCGAGCAAACATTGATTATCACTGGAACTGAGAATTGCGTCAGTTTTGTTATTAACTATATTTATTAAATCTTTAGATAAACCACCAGCATCTAGTTTTCTAGAAAGTTCTAGAAAAGATAATATTGAATTTTCTATTTTTTTGCCTGCAGGTTTTGGAGTAATACCATTGACTTGGTTATATTTTTTTTGAATAGTTCTTCTTCTTTCAGTTTCAGATATTGCTCTTTTCATTGAATCTGTGAAGTTATCTGCATAAAGCAAGGCAACACCTTCAACATGTCTTGCAGCTCTTCCTATTGTTTGAATCAATGACCTTTCAGCCCTGAGAAAACCTTCTTTATCAGCATCTAAAATGGCAACTAAGGACACTTCAGGAAGATCTAGCCCCTCTCTTAATAAATTAACACCTACCAAAACATCATATTCGCCCATTCTGAGGTCTTGAATAATTTCAATTCTTTCAATTGAATGGATTTCGGAATGCAAATATCTAACTCTTACTTTATTTTCAGATAAAAAATCAGTTAGATCTTCAGCCATTCTCTTAGTAAGTGTTGTCACTAGCACTCGTTGATTCTTTTCAGCTCTAATTCTTATTTCAGATAACAGATCTTCTATTTGGCCCTCACTAGGTCTTACATCAATTACAGGATCTAATACCCCAGTTGGTCTTATAACTTGCTCAATAAATTCACCATCACATTGATCTAATTCCCATTGACCCGGAGTTGCACTTATAAATAATGTCTGTTTTGATTTTTCCCAAAACTCTTCACATTTTAAAGGTCTATTATCTGCAGCACTGGGCAATCTAAACCCATGATCTATTAAAACTTTTTTTCTAGATTGATCACCGTTGTACATCGCATGAAGTTGAGGACATGTTACATGACTCTCATCAACAACCAACAACCAATCTTTGGGAAAATAATCTATTAAGCATTCTGGCGGTGAACCTTGCTCCCTACCTGATAAATGACGAGCATAATTCTCAACTCCATTACAATAACCAACCTCTTTGAGCATTTCTAAATCATATTTTGTGCGTTGTTCAAGACGTTGAGCCTCTAATAATTTTCCTTCGTTTGTAAATTTATCTAGTTGAGTTTTTAATTCACTTCTAATTGCACTTATTGCACTCTCAAGTCTTTCTTTTGGAGTCACAAAATGCTTCGCTGGGTAAACGCTAACTTGGTTCAAACTTTCAAGTATTTCTCCTGTAGTAGGGTCAACATATCTAATAGCTTCGACTTCATCACCAAATAATTCGATTCTAATTAATCTATCCTCATAAGCTGGACCGATTTCTAAAACATCACCTTTAATTCTGAATCTACCTCTAGTAATTTCAATATCATTTCTAGTATATTGATTTTCAACAAGAGACCTCAAAGAAGAACGTAGATTTATTGATTTTCCCACTTCAAATTTAACTGCAGCTTTTAAATACTCACTCGGTATACCAAGACCATAAATACAACTTATTGAGGCTACAACAATTACATCTTTTCTTTCAAATAATGAACGTGTTGCAGAATGCCTGAGCATATCAATTTCTTCATTAATTGAAGCCGTTTTGGCTATATAAGTATCACTTACGGGTACGTAAGCTTCAGGTTGATAATAATCGTAGTAAGAAATGAAATACTCAACAGCATTTTTTGGAAAAAAATCCCTTAATTCATTACATAGTTGTGCTGCTAAAGTTTTGTTATGGGCTAATACAAGTGCTGGTCTTCCTGTTTGTTGAATTACATTTGCAATAGTAAATGTTTTACCAGTTCCAGTAGCTCCTAAAAGAGTCTGAAACTCTTTACCAGTATTGACGCCTTTAACTAATTTTTTAATAGCTTCTGGTTGATCTCCATTTGGTTCGTAAGGAGCTTGAAGCTTATAGTTGTTCATCAAACTAGTAGCAAAAGGGTATTGCTATACTAAGAAATTTTTTCTACAATTATTGAATTTTTCAAAGATTCTTTTAAGCCCCTAACAACCGCAATCATCGATATTAAATCATCTAATTTATTAACTACAGATCCAACGCCAACTGCTGAGGCTCCAGAGGATATTGCTAGTGGACAAGTTACTTGGCTTAATCCAGAGGCACTCATGATTGGTATATTCAGAGATTGTTTCTTAAATTCTTGATGAATAGCATAGGTAGCTGCAAGAGTTGGTACTGATTTTTCAAAAAATCCTTGAATTCCTGAAGAGTAAGGAGTAGAACTGGTGCCACCTTCTGTTTGAATAATGTCAACACCTTCTTCCACTAGCTTTATAGCAAGATCAACTTGTTTATCAATAGGCATAGTATGAGGAACAGTTACTGATAAAGGAACATTAGGCAATAAATCCCTCGTCTCTTTTGTAATGTTTAAAACTTTTTTATCTGAAAAATTAATGCCTTTTTCATAAAAAGTATCGTAATTTCCTATTTCAATTAATGATGCGCCTGCTTTTACAGAATCTTGAAAAGATTGAGGCACTACTGAACTAACACAAACTGGTAGTGTTGAATTCTTAAGTGCTAAATCAACTAGTTCAGGTTTACAAGCAATATCGACAAGATCTGCACCTCCTAATGAAGCAGCCTCAACAATTATTTTCACAGATTGAACATCGAAATTATTCAATCCTGAAATAACTTTGAGTAAGGATTTGCTTCTTAACTCTTCTTTGATTTTTTGTGGCAAAAGATTAATCAGACTCATTTACTTAATGAATTTATTACCCGATTGTGACATTGTTTTAGTAAAACAGTGCATTTTTTAAAAAATATTATCTGAGCAACACAAAATGACTGATAAAAAATTAACTCGTAAAAATTGGTCATCATGGCATCATCAGCTTCATAAGGAGATTCTTACCAAAAAAATATTAATTCCCAAAGGATCCAATATTTTAATAAGTGTTTCCGGGGGTCAAGACTCAATGGCCTTATTAACCCTAATTAATGACCTAAAAAAACTACATAATTGGTCTATTAGTGTTTGGCATGGTGATCATCAGTGGCACGAAAAATCATCATTATATGCTCTTGAATTAAAAGATTATTGCGAAGATAAAAATATTTCATTCTCTTTTGATCAAGCAAATAAAGAAAGTATTTCTTCAGAAGAAAAAGCACGAGAATGGAGATATAAAAAATTATATGAAAGAGCCAAAACTTTATTAAATACAAACCAGCAAAAACATAATATTTATTTGTTAACTGGTCACACGAGTAGTGATAACGCAGAAACGTTTATCCTCAATTTATCTAGAGGAAGCAATTTTGCAGGTCTTAGTAATATTGAGAGTAAAAGATTAATAGAAAATCAAATTTTTTTAATTAGACCAATATTAATTTTCAGCAGGGAAGATACAAAACAATTTTGCAATAATATGAAGATCCCAGTCTGGGAAGATCCCACAAATTCAGATCTTAAATTAAAAAGAAATTTAGTAAGAAAAAAAATTATTCCTACCTTAGAAGTCATTTATCCTGGTTGTTCTGAAAGAATAAATAATTTTTCCCAAAAAATGAGCAAATACAATAATGAACGTAATGATCTTGGTGAACTAGCGTATTTATATTGTAAAGATGTAAAAGGTATCGATAGGAATCTCTTAAATAGAATGTGTATTGAAGCAAGGTGCACAATCTTAAATAGATTTTTAAAAGAAATATCTGAAAAGCAATGTAGTTCTAAAAATCTGACAAAATTAGCAACTTCAATTTTTGAAAAAAATAAAGGTCAAATTAATCTGCAAGAGTTTTTAAAAATTGTTTGGGATAAAAACTATATAAATTTTGAAAAAAGTTAAGATGTTACAGCAGATCTTCTTCTTCTTGTTCTACCTTCATATGAATCTTCTGTCGTAGTCTCAGCTGATAGATTCTGTGAAACTTTTGGACTTTTTTGGCTATTTTGTGGGTTATTTGAACTATTAGGATGATTATTGTTTGATTTCTTATGGAAATTATTATTATTTCTATTTCTATTGGAGAAATTTTGCTCTTCGGTAATCTTGGGGATATAAGCACGAGTTCCACTTGGAGCAGGTTGAACTAAACACAAAATAAGTGGTTCAACTTGTAATTCTCTTCTCATTCTTCTCGATAAACCATTTTCAATTTCTCTTTGTACACCAATCCAATCTACCTCAAAATTATTCGGCCCAGTTTGTCTGGATAATTGTTTCCATCTATTTTCTAAGACCCAGCATATTTCTCGTTCTGTCCACATAGACATTTTTCTTGGCTCTGCAGTAGTAACAACTCCTCTTAAATTAACCCTGGGAGGCGCAACCATCTTCCCATCTGTACTAATAGGAGCTAAAACAGTTACTACACCATCCCCAGCTAATTGCTGCCTTTCCTTTAATACTCGAGCATCTACTATCCCATTTCGTGAGTTATCAAGCAGTTCAACGCCAGCTTTTACAGGATCACCCTTTTGAATAGAATTAGGTGTTAACTCAACTACATCTCCATTTTCAATAATTAAAATATTGTCCTTAGGAACTCCCATAGTTTGTGCACTCTTGCCATGACAAACAAGCATTCTGTGTTCTCCATGAACAGGAACAAAAAACTTCGGTTTTGCGAGTGCCAACATTAACTTTTGATCTTCTTGAAAACCATGACCAGAAACATGAATATTCTCACCCTTTCCATAAACAACCTTTGCTCCGAGTTTCATTAATCTATCTATTGTATTAACAACAGAAATAGTATTACCAGGAATTGGGCTAGCTGAAAATATTACAGTATCAGTAGTCTTAAGACGAACATGCTGATGTTCACCACGAGAGATTCTACTTAACGCTGCTAAGGGTTCTCCTTGACTTCCCGTCATTAATAATAGGGTCTCCCTATCTGGCAAATCTCTAATTTGCTTGATAGGAACAAACAAATCATCCGGGCATTTCATGTAACCAATATCTCTCGCCTTCGCAATAACATTTATCATCGATCTACCTAACAAACCGACCTTTCTTCCATGTTTCATGGCCAATTCTAAGATCATTGTCACTCTATGAACAGAACTAGCAAAAGTAGTAAGAATAACTCGTTCTTTTGCCTCTGCAATATGTTTTTCTAAAGAGGGATAGATAGTCTTCTCAGAAGGACAAAAACCTGGAACTTCGGCATTAGTCGAATCACTGAACATGCATAAAACACCCTTCTCTCCATAATGCACCATTCTTTCAATATCAAATTGCTCTCCATCAACTGGCATATGATCAAACTTAAAATCTCCCGTGAAAATAATTGTGCCAACAGGTGTTGTAACTGCTAAAGAAAAGCTATCGCAAATAGAATGGGTATTTCGAATAAATTCAACAGAAAAATGTTGTCCTACTTTTACAACATCTCTTGGATTTACTGTCTGTATAGTTGTTCTATCAGATACCCCTGCTTCCTCCATTTTTCCTCTAAGCATTGACATTGCAAGTCTTGGGCCATAAATAATCGGAATATTAAAATGTTTTAGATGATGAGAAATACCTCCAATATGATCTTCATGCCCGTGAGTGACAATCATTCCCTTTATTCTTCTTTGATTTTCTTTTAAAAAAGTTGTATCAGGCATAACAACGTTTACGCCATGCATACCATCAGATGGGAAAGCTAGGCCAGCATCAACAAGCATTAATTCATCACCATATTCAAAAACGCAAGTGTTTTTTCCTATTTCATGAAGTCCTCCAAGAGGTATTACTCGTAGAGCTGGAGTATTACTTTTAGATCTAGATGAATCATGAGTAGATCTATTTACAGTTGAATTTGTACTTGATTGCATAATTTTGAAATTTATGAAGGCCTGCTTGTAATCAAATAAGGTTTATTTAAATTTAATTATCAAGTTAAACATAATCCCTATTATAGGGATTTTAGGATAAAAGATAGTTGCTTTTTCATGTCATTGGTTAATGGTGACAAAGGACTTCTAGGATTACCTACATCCCATCCCGAAAGTTCCAAAGCAGCCTTTATTGGGATTGGATTAGTAGTCATAAAGAGTGCTTTAAAAAGAGGCTGAAGTTTTTCATGAATAGCAAGCGCATTGGAAACATCTCCACTTTGAAAGGAATGAATCATCTGTTTCAATTGCAATCCAACCAAATGACTTGCAACGCTTACTACTCCTACAGCACCTACAGATAACATTGGAAGCAACAATGAATCATCGCCACTATATACAGAGAGTTCAGAGCCACAAATAGCTCTTAATTCTGTTACTTCTTCTATTCTACCGCTTGCAGCTTTAATACTGAGAATATTTGAGAAATCCATAAGTTTCTTCACAGTATCAGGTAATAAATTACATCCTGTCCTTCCAGGAATGTTATAAAGCATAAGAGGCAAATCCTTTGCAGAATTAGCAATAGAACTGAAATGTTTATAAAGACCTTCTTGAGGTGGCTTATTGTAATAAGGAACAACGACCAAAGCACCGTCGGCACCAAAGTCGTAGGCTTTTTTTGTAGCTTCCACAGCCTCGCTTGTACAGTTACTACCAGTGCCAACTATTACTTTACAGGTTGCATCCAAAGATCCTTTTACCGCAATAAATAAATCATGCTGTTCCGCCCATGAAAGTGTAGGAGATTCTCCAGTAGTACCACACAGCACAATTCCATCGGAGCCGTTCTCGAAAAGATAATTTGATAGTTTTACAGCTAGTTCATAATCTACATCTCCATTTTCAGTGAATGGAGTAACCATTGCAGTCAATATTCTTCCAAATAGTGGATTATTACACTCAGTTTTGTCTGTAATCATTTTTTTGGGATTAATAACTCAGCTATTTGAACAGCATTAAGAGCTGCTCCTTTTCTTATTTGATCTCCACATAACCATAATTCTAATCCATTAGGCTGACTTATATCAGTTCTTAGCCTGCCAACAGCAACGTTATCCTTTCCCATAACGTCATTTGGCATAGGAAATCTATTATTTTTGTAATCCTCAATAATTTCAATTCCAGGCGATTTTTTTAATTCTTCAAGAGCATCTTTAGGCTCAACTGCACTTGCAAATTCAATATTGATCGATTCAGAATGTGCTCTCAGTACTGGGACTCGCACACATGTAGCAGAGAGCTTTAAATCAGCAATATTTAATATTTTCCTAGTCTCATTAACCATTTTCATCTCTTCTTCGCAGTAATTATTTGCAAGCATGGGTGAATTATGCAAAAACAAATTAAAAGCCAGTGAGTATGGCAAAACTTCACTTTTTTGAGGATTACCCCGAAGATATTTTTCAGTTAAAAGTTTTAGTTCCTTCATCGCCAATTGGCCTGCACCACTTACGGATTGATATGTTGAGACAACAACTCTTTGAATAGTCGAAAGTTTATTTAACGGAGATAAAACTAATGTCAGCAAAATGGTAGTGCAATTTGGATTCGCTATTACCCCATCATGATTAATTACGTCACTTCCATTAACTTCAGGAACTATAAGAGGTACATTATTATCTAATCTGAAAGCACTTGAATTATCTATCAATAAAGCATTTTGTTCCATAATGGTAGATAACCATTTTTTTGAAATACTTCCTCCAGCTGAAGCTAAAACTAAATCAAGATTCAGAAATTCTTCCTTAGTCGTTTTTTTTGTAACTAATTCTTCACCTTTCCAAATAATTTTTTTTCCTTCTGAACGCTCTGATGAAAGCAAGACCAATTCTGATATTGGGAAATCACGTTGTTCAAGAATTTTGAGTAATTCAGATCCCACAGCACCTGAAGATCCTAAAACAGCAACTTTTAATGGCCTATTAGGCAAAAACGGAGATTTTCTCACACTTTAAAATGATTTTATAAATAGATTGACTATTTTTTTTACTTTATCAAAAAAATAACTTTCAAGGAAATCACATAATGTGAAATAATTAAGTTTCGGCTTTTAGTAATAAATAAAAAAAATGGCTAAAGAAGCATTAATAGTCAAAACAACTCCTCTACCTCAAAGTAGAATCTCATTTGAATTAGAAATACCATCTGAGACATGCAAAACTTGTGTAAATGAAACAATCAGTTCCATCAGTCGTTCGGCTAAAATTCCTGGATTTAGATTAGGTAAAATTCCCAAACAAGTCTTAATCCAAAGGATTGGCATAACACAATTACATGCTTCTGCTCTAGAAAAAATTATTGATAAATCATGGCAAGAAGCGTTAAAAATAAAATCTATAGAGCCACTAAGTGAGCCAGAATTGGTGGATGGATTTGAATCTTTACTTGCAAAGTTTAGTCCTGAAAAATCACTTAAGGTTACTCTTCAAACTGATGTTGCCCCAGAATTAAAACTTAAAAAATCCAAAGGGCTAAGTGTTGAAATATCAAAAACAAAATTTGATCCTAAGTCGATAGATGAAGCACTAGAAAAATCTAGAAATCAATTTGCAAACATAATTCCAGTTTCCAATAGAGCAGCAAAATTAGGAGATATTGCTGTAGTTAGTTTCAAAGGAAAATATAAAGATTCTGGTAAAGAGATTGATGGTGGAACAAGTGAATCAATGGATCTTGAGTTAGAAAAGAACAAAATGATTCCCGGTTTCGTTGAGGGAATCGTAAAGATGAAAATTGGTGATAGCAAAACGCTTAACCTTAAATTTCCTGAAGATTATTCTCATGAGGATTCAAGAGGCAAAGAGGCAATCTTTGAAGTAAATCTTAAGGATCTTAAGGAAAAAGAATTGCCTGAACTTAATGACGATTTTGCAAAACAATCTGGCAACAAAGAATCATTAAAAGAGTTAAAGAAAGATATTGAAAAGCAACTTAAAGATAATTTTGAAAAAACTCAAAAAGATATAAAAATTGAAGCTTTATTAGATGCCTTAACAAACGAATTGGTTGCTGAAATTCCAAAATCTATGATTGATATAGAAGTGAGGAATAATATTGAACAAACCGCTCAAAGATTTGCTCAACAAGGTCTTGATGTTAAATCTACTTTCACTCCGGAATTAGTTAAGTCATTAGCAGAGTCCGCAAGGCCTCAGGCTGAAAAAAATGTTCAAAGAAATTTAGCTTTAAAAGCATTAGCTGAAACAGAAAACATAAAAGTTGAGAAAGATGAAATTGATTTAAAAATGAAAGATTATGAAGATGCAATCTCTCAATCTTCAAAACAAATAGATATTAAAAAATTAACAGAAGCAATAACTAACGATTTACTCAAAGAAAAATTAATAATTTGGCTTGAAGAAAATTCTGAAGTAAAAGAAAAAACTACAAAAACTTCTAAAGCTACCAAAACCTCCAAAACAACAAAAGCCACAAAAACTGCGACAAAAACTACAAAAACTACAAAAACTTCAAAAACTCAAAATCAAAAAGAAAAAAAATAATTTATGAAATTTTCTACTAATTGAATAAAAACCCCTTAAATTATTTATAAAACAAAAAACTAATTTGTGAACTCAGAAAAAAAACATTTAATCCAAAGCTCAATAATTTCTTACGAAAGTAAAAATAAAACTATTGCTGCTGTTCCTACCGTTATAGAACAATCAGGTAGAGGAGAAAGAGCTTTTGATATATATTCACGACTATTAAGGGAGAGAATAATTTTTTTAGGTACTGGCATTAATGATCAAGTATCTGATTCACTTGTTGCACAATTATTATTTCTTGAAGCTGAAGATCCCGAAAAAGACATACAAATATATATCAATTCTCCTGGAGGCTCAGTAACTGCAGGAATGGCTATATACGATACTATGCAACAAATAGCCCCTGATGTAGTGACAATATGCTTTGGAGTAGCGGCAAGTATGGGGGCATTTCTACTTTCTGGAGGAGCAAAAGGGAAAAGATTGGCTTTACCTAATTCTAGGATTATGATTCATCAACCTCTGGGAGGTGCACAAGGTCAAGCAGTAGAGATTGAAATACAAGCTAAAGAAATACTTTTTCTTAAGAAAACATTAAATTCTCTTTTAGCGGAACATACTGGTCAACCTTTAGAAAAAATTAATGAAGATACAGAAAGAGATTACTTTTTATCTCCCTCAGAAGCTGTCGAATATGGATTAATTGATAAAGTTATCAAAAAGTGACAAGGGATACTGATTTTTTAAGAATATGATGACGAATCGATATTTATAAGCAATCCTAGTGAATAGGGAATATTTAACACCTTTCACATTAAAACTTATAATCGATGGCTAAATTCGACGCCCATCTTAAATGTTCATTTTGCGGGAAATCACAAGACCAAGTAAGAAAGCTTATAGCTGGTCCTGGGGTTTATATCTGTGATGAGTGCATAGATCTTTGTAATGAGATTCTCGATGAAGAACTACTTGATAATCAAACGAATACAAACAACTCTCCGCAAGTAAAAAAGAAATTACCAACTGATAATCCAAAAAAATCTATTCCTTTAGAATTAACCTCAATTCCTAAGCCATTAGAAATTAAAAGTTTTCTAGATAATCAAGTTGTTGGACAAGAATCTGCAAAAAAAATATTATCAGTAGCCGTATACAATCACTACAAGCGATTAGCTTGGAAAGTTAAAGAAGATAGTAAAAATAACAATTCAACAGATTCACAAGCAACTAAATTACAAAAATCAAACATTTTACTCATCGGCCCTACTGGAAGTGGAAAAACATTATTGGCGCAAACTTTAGCAGAGTTTCTGGATGTTCCTTTTGCAGTAGCTGATGCAACGACTTTGACAGAAGCTGGATATGTTGGGGAGGATGTTGAAAACATTCTTTTAAGACTTCTACAGAAATCAGAAATGAATGTAGAACTAGCTCAAAAAGGAATTATTTATATTGATGAAATAGATAAAATTGCAAGAAAAAGCGAGAATCCTTCAATTACTAGAGATGTCTCTGGTGAAGGAGTACAGCAAGCATTATTAAAAATGCTTGAAGGAACAATTGCTAATGTACCACCACAAGGCGGAAGAAAACATCCTTATCATGACTGTATCCAAATTGATACGAGTCAAATATTATTTATTTGCGGGGGAGCTTTTATAGGTTTAGAGGATATCGTTCAAAAGCGAATGGGTAAACACTCTATAGGATTTACCACCAATTCAGATCAAAACAAAGTTGATGCAAAAAAAATAGTAGACCCAAGAGATTCCTTGAAAAATTTAGAATTAGATGACTTAGTGAAATATGGCCTAATTCCAGAATTTATTGGAAGAATCCCCGTTTGTGCTGTATTAGATCGTCTTACTAAAGAAACTTTAGAATCTATTTTGACTCAACCAAGAGATGCATTAGTAAAGCAATTCAAAACTTTGCTAAGTATGGATAATGTTGAATTGTCATTTGAGCCTGATTCTGTTGAAGCGATAGCAAATGAAGCATATAAAAGAAAAACAGGTGCAAGAGCATTAAGATCAATAATTGAAGAGCTAATGCTAGACATAATGTACACTTTGCCTTCTGAAGAAAATGTAAAAGAATTCACAATTACGAAAAAAATGGTAGAAAATTTGTTCTCATCTAAAATTGTTAAACTACCTTCAGGTTCAAAAAGAATCATTAAAGAGTCTGCATAAAATGAGAGTTTAATTTTTTTAAATGAATCCCGAATTTTTCTAATTAATGAAAAATAAATGCCAAATATACATAAACCTTTTCATCAAAAATATAGACCAAACAACTTAGACGAACTGGTTGGGCAACAATTTATATCCATTACACTCAAGCAAGCACTATTAACAAAAAAAATTGCTCCTGCATATCTTTTTAATGGTTCAAGAGGCACTGGGAAAACATCAAGTGCAAGAATATTTGCAAAATCTCTAAATTGCCAGGCATTCGACCAACCTACTATAACTCCTTGTTGTAAATGTGACTTATGTAGGCAAATTACAGATGGGAGCGCTCTCGATATTATCGAGATTGATGCAGCATCAAATACAGGAGTAGAAAATATAAGAGAAATTATAGAAAGGGCGAGATTTGCACCTACTCAAGCGAGATGGAAAGTATATGTTATTGATGAATGTCATATGCTTTCAACGGCAGCTTCAAATGCTTTACTAAAAACTATTGAAGAACCGCCCTCAAGAGTTGTATTTATCCTTGCGACGACAAATCCTGAGAGAGTATTAAATACAATAAAAAGTAGATGCCAAAAGTTTGATTTTAGAAGAATAAGCCCTAGTGATATTTTTCAACATTTATCAGAAATCGCCGAAAAAGAATCCATTGAGTACGAAGTTCAGGCCTTAAAAATGATTGCAAAAAGATCTAATGGAGGAATGAGAGATGCACAAAGCCTGCTTGAACAATTGAATCTTTTCCCAGAAGGGATAACAATTAATAATATCCAAAACCTCTTAGGAGAAGTATCAGAAAATGAATTAACAAATCTGATTAAATCATTGGTTGAGAGTAATCCAGAGTCATTAATTATCACCTGCAACAAACTATATGATGCGGGAAACGAACCTCTTCAAATAATTATCGGATTATTGAACATAACAAGAGATCTACTATTGCACACTAAAGATAATAAACATTCCGATCTTTATTATACGTCTGATGAATTTCGAGATGAATTGGATAAAATCTCGAAAACAATAAATAAATCAAGAATAATTAATTGGCATAATAATCTGAGAAATATTGAATATCAAATCAAAACAAGTGATAATCCAAGGCTTTGGTTTGAAATACATTTAACTGGCCTTCTAGGTAATCAAGAGATAAATAGTTTTGAAAATAAGCAAGAAAGTAAAAATAATACGACTGAAGAAAAGCATGAGAGTAGAAAAAACATTGAAATTCTTAATAATGAAAATATTTCTAATAAAATTCAAAAAGCAATTACCAAAAAAGAGATATTTCGGGAGGAATTAATCGAAAAAAAAGACGATAAATTAGAAAAATTTGACCTTCTTGAAAAAGAAAGTATAAAAAATATTTCTGACGATAACCAAAATAATCTTGGATCAAATAATTTAAAAGATAAATGGGAATTAATTCTTTCTAAACTAGAGTTACCATCAACAAGAATGTTACTTTCGCAACAAGCCGAACTTGAAAGTTTTGATTCGGAGAAAATCACAATTGCATTATCCCCAAACTGGGAAAATATGATAAAAAGCAGAAAACTTATAATTGAAAATACTGTAAAAAAGATATTTGGAGATGGAATAATACTTAATTTTTCAACAAAACAACTAAACAAAAGTAACCCAAAAAACACTCCAGAAATAACCCAAAATGAAGTAAATAATTTTCGACCAATAAAAAAAATAGAACCAAAAACTAATTCGTCAACAAAAATATCTAAAGAAGAAACTTATGATGATAGTTCAAAAAACTTAGCAAATTTTTTTAATGGAGAAATTATAGACCTTGATGAATAAGTTAAACTCCAGTATGAAGAGTTTTTCGCCAGAGTATCTTTTTGGGAAAAATAGCCATCTTTATAGTTACCCAAGGTATTACTAAAAACCAATGTGATAAATAAAAAACCGATACAAATACCATCAAAAAATTGCTTTTTTGCAATACAGGTACTTCGCTTTTACAAGAAGAACCGTACCAAAAAGCAATTCCAGATAACATAAAAGCTGTGAATGAAATAGGCCAGTAAATTGGTGAATCTAATAATGCAATACTGAAAAGTAAATCAAAAATAGAAATGATTGGTAGTGCATATTGCAAGATGAAAAAGTAAGTTAAATCAAATTTCTGCAAATAATCAATTTTTTTAGTAAATAATTGATGTCCATAATCAAAGAATCTTTGCAAACCTCCCTCTGCCCATCTTTGCCTTTGCGCTAATAAAGCATTTAAATTCTCAACTGCTTCCTCCATAACTGGAGGATCCCATAAGATTCCAATTCTAGATTTTGATAATAATAATCTTAAACTTAAATCAAGATCATCTGTAACTGTATCTTCATTAAAAGAACCACATGCCAATAATGTTTCTTTCTTAATTAATTGGCCATTTCCCCTTAACTCAGAAACTCCAGCAACTGATAATCTTCCATATTGAAAGATTGCGTCCATAGCCATCTCCATTGACTGACATGAAGTTAAAAAATTCTTACTTACATTTGTTACTGATTTTCTTAGTTGAACTGCAGACCAATCACCCTCGTCTACAAAACTAAATAACCTTATCAAAGAATCTTGTTTTAATTCAGCATCAGCATCCAAAACTAATATCCATTCGCCATGAGTAAACTTCAAAGCATAATTCAAAGCTCCTGACTTTCCTCCGCCGGCGTTTGGAGAACGACTTACGACTTTTAGCTTGTCATATTGTCTAGATAATCGATCTAAAATTAAAGGCGTCTTATCAGAACTACCATCATCGATTATGTAAATATTTAATTTTTTTGTTGGATAATCTAAACTAAATAATCTTTCAACTAATCGTGCTATGACATTCTCTTCATCTCTAGCTGCGACTAAAATATCAAGCACAGGTAACTCTTTATTGCTAATTCTTCTGCCTACAGTATTTAAAACGTTCTTCCTTTTGAAATTTCTAGAAATAACTATTAAACCGTAAAAAACAATCACAAAAGAAAGAATCAATATAATGTAAAAGAAATTTTCGATATTGTAAGCATGAGGAATAAAAGCTACTAAAAAACAAGCACTAAGAAATATAAACGACTTCAATCTTCGATTTTTATAAAAACCCTTTTTCATAAAAGTGAATTTAAAATTACTTAACTTTCATTGAGACAATATCTCAAATTTTTTCAGTTTTGCATCTCGATAGTAATGATTCAATATTTGTTCATAAGAGAATCCTAATTTAGCCATTTCAATTGCTCCTGACTGAGATAAACCTACACCATGACCGAAGCCTCCTCCTCTCAAAAGCCAAAAATCATCATTTAATTTATTAATAGTAAACAAATTACTAGGTATAAAATTTAATACCCGTCGAATATCATCTTTGACAAGAACAATTGATTTATTTCCTTGGTCCGTTTGTATTTCCAATTTTGTCACTCTGCCACTAGATCCACGTTCAATAGAACTTAAATCCAAAACATCTTCATTAATATTTATAAGTTTGTTTTTAATTAACTTTTCTTTAATTTCAAGACTAGAAATTTTCTTATTCCATCTAAAAAGAGAATGATTACTCCCATAAAACTGTTCTTTATCAAAATCTAAAAAATTATTTAAATCAGATTCATTTGTAATTGGTAGTTTAAAATTTTTATTTAAAAATTTAGAACCATCAATTATTGAATTGAAATAAGAATAATCTTGAATTTGCCAAGACTCGCCTGCAGTAGCAGATACTCCACCATTAGAACCATGGTAAAAGGCATTGATTGGTTTATTTTCATAAGTGAGAATTAAATTTGAAGTTGCTTCTATAGCTTTTTGTACGTTTTTATTTGAAATTTTAGAAGGCTTATAAACTTGACATTGAGTGCTTATACATAAATGATATTTATCCATTCTAAATCTATCAGAATTAAATATCCCCCAAGTTCTTGCAATAACTGCTTGAGCCTTTAGTGCTTCTAAAGGAGAATTCGGTCCAATTTCATATGGCAAAACACCTGCCAAATAGTCGTCAAATTCAATTTTTTGAACTAATGTCCAAGTTCCATATGAATCTTTTAATAAATAAAAATTTTTACCAAAATTGACTCCATTTATTTTTATTTCCTCTTGAGCGTAAATATAAATAGGTCCTTCGAGTTTGATAGCACTATATTCATTTCTAAGAACAGGAGTAATTTGAAAATTTTTTATTTTTCTGGAAATCTTATTTTTTAATTCAAACTCTGGCAAATTATCTTCAAATGGAATCCATACTTCCCAATATTTAGGGTAAGCAACAGTCGTCTCAAATCCTTTATTTTTAAGTTTCTCTGCTTGTTTTTTTGCTGATTCATAGCTAGCAAAAGGACCAAAAACAATTCTTTCTATTGTTTTTGGATTTTTAATGGGTATATCAACCCAGCTTATATTAATCTGTTTTGATTTATGTTTAATACCATTGGAGGATATCAGGTTTAAAAAACCTTTATCAGTGATAAAATTGATATTCTTTTTTTTTGAAAAACTGTCATTCTCCCCGCCTAAATATTGCTTCAAACCAATTAAAAATTTTCCTTTTTTAATTTCATTATTGAGTTCAAACTTTTGCAATTCTTCTCCTTTTATATTTAAGGTAAATTTTATGTTTATTAATAAAAGAGAAATACAACCTAAAAATAAGTTTAAAAAAGAAAATTTAAGTTTCATAAGTTAGAATTTTCCTTATCAATTAAAAACTTTAATTTGCACCAATGCGTATAAAGGTTTAGATTATCCTAATTAAACACATTTGACTTAAATGTCTAAACTAAAAACTCGTAAATCAGCTGCCAAAAGATTTAAAGCTACAGCGACGGGAAAATTCATGAGAAGAAGAGCTTTCCATAATCATTTACTTGATCATAAAAGCTCAAAATTAAAAAGACATCTCTCAACAAAAGCAGTAGTTGATGAAAGAGATGCTGATAATGTAAAATTAATGATTCCATACGCATAAATCTTTAACCAACTTTTTTTATTAGATATTCATGGCACGCGTAAAAAGAGGCAACATAGCCAGAAAAAGAAGAAACAAAATCTTAAATCTTGCAAAAGGTTTTAGAGGCGGCAACAAAAATCTTTTCAGAACCGCAAACCAAAGAGTGATGAAAGCTCTTTGTAATGCTTATAGGGATAGAAGAAGAAGAAAAAGAGATTTTAGAAGACTTTGGATTTCTAGAATTAACGCATCTGCCAGGATAAATGGAACAAACTACAGCAAGTTGATAAATGGCATGAAAAATTCACAAATTATCATTAATAGAAAAATGCTTGCTCAATTAGCCTTAAACGATCCTAAATGTTTTGAAAAAATTGTTTCTTCCGTTAGTTAGTAAAAAAAGAATATAATTTAGCAAAGTAAATTTAAATAATGGAATTATCTTCCTTTCAATCTTATTTAATAATTCTTTTTGTTGTATTAATAATAATTTCTATTTTTGTATTCAGACAATTTCTAAAAACAAGAAGTGAAGAATTAAATTTAGTAAAATTCGAGCAGAAAGGTTTAGATTCTCTCAATCAAGCTACAGAACTATATGAATTTGGGTCTATTCAGATTAAAAAAAGATTATATTCTGAAGCAACTAAAACTTTTTTAAAGGCAATTGAAAATTATGAAAATGAACCTGATGAAGCCAAAGCGATAATAAATAATGCTTTAGGATTCTCTTATGCTGCTCAAAATAAATTCAAAAAAGCAATTAAACACTATAACTATGCATTAAAATCACTCCCAGAATATCCTATAGCTCTAAATAACCTCGCATCAGCACAACAACGTTTACTTGAGTACGACTTAGCATATGCAACTTATCAAAAGGTTTTGGTGATAGATCCAAAAAACAAAACAGCAATTAAAAAAAGTAAGGAGTTAGAAAAAAGAATTAATTATAAACCTTACAAAGGTATTAAAGATAAAGGATTCTAAATATGGAAAATTATTCTTCTTTATTAATTGGTGGAAAACAATTTTCCAGTAGATTAATGTTAGGTACTGGCAAATACAAATCTACTCAAGATATGGTAGAAAGTTTGTCAAATTCTGAAACAGAAATTATAACCGTCGCTGTTAGAAGGATTAAAAATGATCAGACCGGAGAAAATTTGCTCGAAAAGATCAACTGGAAAAAGTACTGGATGCTTCCTAATACAGCTGGTTGTGTTAATTCTGATGAGGCAGTGAGGATAGCAATTATGGGGAGAGAGCTTGCAAAATTGTCTGGGCAAGAAGAAAATAATTTTGTGAAGTTAGAAGTTATTCCTGACAAAAAGTATTTACTACCAGATCCAATAGAAACCATTAAAGCAGCCGAAATTTTAATAAAAAAGGGTTTTGTTGTACTTCCCTATATCAATGCTGATCCTATTCTTGCAAAAAGACTAGAAGAAATAGGTTGTGCAACTGTAATGCCATTGGGTTCGCCTATAGGCTCCGGGCAAGGTTTGTTAAATTTATCAAATATAGGGATAATTATTGAGAATGCAAAAGTGCCCGTAATAATTGACGCAGGAATTGGGGTGCCTAGCGAAGCTTCTCAAGCTATGGAAATTGGCGCTGATGGAGTTTTAATCAATAGTGCAATAGCACAAGCTGAAGATCCTCCTCTAATGGCTCAAGCGATAAATTATGGTGTAAAAGCTGGCAGACAAGCTTTTCTGGCAGGAAGAATTAAAAAACAAGACTTTGCAGTAGCAAGTTCACCGGAAAAAAACATATCTATCTAATTCTCTTCATTTAGCAAAGTTTAAAAAGAGAAAAACTTATTCATTTATTTATGGTATTAAGAAAGAAGATTTGAAACTATTTACAATGTTTTTTCGCAAATTGGAAGCACACTGTAGTAATTTAATAAATATATTATGAATCTATTAATTCTGGAGTTCTGAGTGAAAGTTATTGTTCTAGGTGGAGATGGTTTTTGCGGTTGGCCTTGTGCGGTGAATTTAGCAGAGCAAAATCATGATGTAATTATTGTCGACAATTTAAGTCGTAGGAAAATTGATATTGATCTAGAGGTAGAATCTTTAACTCCAATTACTTCGATAACAGAACGACTTTCTGCGTGGGAAGAAATTGGAGGTAAGCCTATGAGATTTCTTAACATGGATATCTCTAAACAATATCAAAAATTACTAAATTTGCTCATTGATGAAAATCCAGATTCCGTGATCCATTTTGCAGAACAAAGAGCAGCGCCTTATTCGATGAAATCTAGTTTTACCAAAAGATATACGGTAGATAATAATGTTAATGGCACCCATAACCTTCTTGCTGCAATAGTAGAAAGTAATTTAGATATTCATGTTGTACATTTAGGAACAATGGGAGTTTACGGATATGGATCACATAGAGGTGCAACAATTCCAGAAGGTTATTTAAAAGTTGAAGTTCCACAACCAGATGGAAGCCGCTTTGAAGAAGAAATATTACACCCTGCAAGTCCAGGAAGTGTTTACCATATGACTAAAACTTTAGATCAATTATTATTTCTTTACTACAACAAAAATGATCTTGTAAGGATTACTGATCTTCATCAAGGAATTGTTTGGGGAACGAATACAGACGCAACTTTAAAAGATCCTAGATTAACAAACCGATTTGACTATGACGGAGATTATGGAACTGTTCTAAACAGATTTCTAATGCAAGCTGCGATTGGATATCCATTAAGTGTTCATGGTACAGGTGGGCAAACAAGAGCCTTTATTCACATAAAAGACTCTGTAAAGTGTGTACAACTTGCTCTTGAAAATCCCCCAAAACCTGGAGAGAGAGTTAAAATTTTTAATCAAATGACAGAAAGTCATCAAGTTGGAGAACTAGCTAAAAAAGTTGCGTCTCTAACAGGTGCTGATATTAATTATTTACCAAATCCAAGGAATGAAGCAGTAGAAAATGATCTAATTGTTGATAATAAATGCTTTATAGAACTAGGTCTAAACCCAACGACTCTTGATAATGGTTTATTAGAAGAAGTTGTTGAAGTTGCTAAAAAATACTCCAATAGATGTGATCTTAAGCGCATACCTTGTGTTTCATCTTGGACTAAACAACAAGCTGAGGCTATAAAAACTAATTAAAATTTCTGAAATAATTACCTTAAGAAAGTGAAAATTGCATTGTTTAGTGAAACTTTTTTACCTAAAGTTGACGGCATAGTCACAAGACTGACCAAAACGATTGAATTTTTAATAAAAAATGGTGATGAAGTTATAATTTTTTGTCCAGAGGGGTGTCCAGAATCATATATGGGCGCAACTGTAGTTGGAGTTGCTGCAATGCCATTACCCTTATACCCAGAGTTGAAACTTGGTCTACCAGGTCCTGCAGTTTCAGATAAGTTAGAAAAATTTAACCCAGATTTGATACATGTTGTTAATCCAGCTGTACTTGGCTTAGGTGGCATATGGTTGGCGAAAACTAATAATATTCCTTTAATTGCCAGTTACCATACTCATCTCCCGAAATATCTAGAACATTACGGTATGGGTATGTTAGAGCCACTTTTATGGGAATTACTCAAAGCAGCACATAATCAAGCCTTGTTAAATTTATGTACATCCACCGCTATGGTAAATGAATTAAATGATAAAGGTATTCAAAGGACAGCTCTATGGCAAAGAGGAGTAGACACGCACAGTTTCCGCCCAGACTTGAGAAGTGAGAAAATGAGAAAAAAATTATTTGGGGAATTTAACGACGCTAAGTACTTATTGATTTATGTAGGAAGATTATCCGCAGAAAAACAAATTGAAAGAATTAAACCAGTCTTAGAGAGTATCCCTAATGCTTGCTTAGCACTTGTAGGTGACGGACCATATAGAAACCAGCTTGAAAAAATCTTCGAAAATACCAAGACTAATTTCATAGGATATTTATCTGGCCATGAACTTGCTAGCGCCTATGCCTCAGGAGATATATTTTTATTTCCATCTAGTACAGAAACACTTGGGTTAGTTTTACTAGAAGCAATGGCAGCGGGATGTCCGGTGATCGGAGCCAACAAAGGTGGAATTCCAGATATTATTAGCGATGGGATTAATGGTTGTTTATATGATCCTGATGAAAAAGATAATGGGAAACAGAGTTTGATTGATGCGACAAAAAAAATTCTAGAGAACGAAGATAATAGAGAAGTTATGAGTAAAGAGGCACGATACGAAGCAGAAAAATGGGATTGGAATCAAGCAACATTACAACTGCAAAATTATTATGCAAATACTCTCAAAGAAATAGATTAGATGTTAATTATGCTACGTGTGGAGGCGTAGGACTGCCATACGAACTTAAAGGAAGTATTAGTGTAGCTATATTTTGATTCTTTTCAGGCCTTTTTTTCTTTGAGAATTTTTTACCAAAAGGTACTCTTATAACATTAGTTCCCTCAATAGAACAAATATTTAGGTTATTTCCTGAAATATTATTAGCAAAATTTGGTAAGTTGACGTTCTTAACCGGCAGATGCTTAACTTTACCAGATTTAAAATCTTTGGACATAGCTTCAAATACCCCAAAAAAATTTGATGCTCGATTATTGTAATAAAAAAATTTAAAAAAATTCTATAAGAAAATATTAAATTTTTATTCTCACTGATAATAACTAACTAAATAGTAGGATGCTAGTCCTTTACGCACATTTTTTTTCTTCGAAAGTCTCTCCTTGATTTATATTGCAAGAACAAATTAAATTGCGATCGCCATATGCATTATTGATCCTAGAAACTGAAGACCAAAACTTAATAGATGTTGAAGTTTTATAGGGAAAAGAAGCTTTTTCTTTTGAATAAGGATATTGCCAATTATCAGCAATTAACTCTTTAAGCGTATGGGGAGCGTTAATTATTACATTATTATTCTTTAATTCAATATTTTTTTCTATTTCGCTGATTTCTTCTCCAATCAAAAGCATAGCCTCACAAAATCTATCCAATTCAACCAAACTTTCACTTTCAGTAGGCTCTATCATTATGGTCTCTGGAACAGGCCAACTTATAGTTGGGGCATGGAAACTATAATCTATTAATCGTTTAGCTAAATCATTTACACTCAAACCAGTTTTAGATTTTAAATCTCTAAAATCTAAAATACATTCATGTGCGACAAAATTATTTTTTCCTTTATAAAGAATCTTGAATTTATTCTTCAAAGAATACGCAATATAATTTGCAGATAAAATTGCATGCGAAGTTGCTTTTCTTAAACCACTAAGACCAGCCATTTTTATGTACATCCAACTTATTGGAAGGATACTTGCACTCCCATGCTTGGCGGAAGATACGTAATTAGAACTATTAGATAAATTATTATCCTTTAGAGAATGAGTAGGAAGAAATGGGCTTAAAGTTTCTGATGCAGCAACTGGACCTACTCCTGGACCACCACCTCCATGTGGAATGCAGAATGTTTTATGTAAGTTCAAATGACAAACATCAACACCATAATTTCCGGGTTTGCATAATCCAACCTGCGCATTCAAATTTGCTCCATCTAAATAGACAAATCCTCCAACAGAGTGGATTAAATCACATATCTTTCTGATTTGTAATTCAAAAACTCCATGAGTAGAGGGATAAGTCAACATAAGAGCCCCTACTTGGTTATCAAAGTTCTTGACCTTGATCGACAAATCTTGAAAATCAATATTTCCTTCGTCATCACATTCAACAGTTAACACATCAAAACCTGCCATAACTGCACTAGCAGGATTTGTTCCATGAGCACTTTTAGGAATTAAACATTTTTTTCTTGAAAGTTCGCCTTTTGATTCAAAATAAGAATTTATTGCCAATAAACCTGCAAACTCGCCTTGAGAACCTGCATTTGGTTGAAAAGAAACTGATTTTAAACCGACAATATCACTTATCCATTTTTCTAGGTCAGATATTATTTTTGAATATCCTTTAGATTGATCTAGTGGAGAAAAAGGATGAATGGCAGATAAATTAGCCCAAGAGACTGGATTTAATTCTGCTGCAGAATTTAACTTCATGGTGCAGCTTCCCAAAGGCATCATTCCATCTACCAAAGAAAAATCTTTTTCAGCAAGTCGAAATATATATCTCATTAATTCTGTTTCACTTTGGTAATTTGTGAATATATCTTGCTGCATCCATTCACTGGATCTCAAAGCTAAACTTTCAAGATGAAATCTTTTATTAAATTTTATATGCTCTAGATCTTCTTTTTTTTCTATAACGTTTGCTATGAAAGTCAAAATATCTTTAATTTCTTTTTCATTACTAAGCTCATCTAAAGAGATCCCAAAGCCAGTTGAATTTTCAATAGTTGATCCCAATGGCAAAATTCTTAAGTTATACCCATTTTTTAGAGCTTCATTATGGATGCTTTGGGAGTGCCTAGAATAAACATCAACACTATCAAATCTAATCCCATCAGGAATATCAAAACCTAAATCCACTAAACATGATTCTAAATTTATTCTCAACTCCACTAATCTCTTAGCAATTTGCGTTAATCCAGAAGGTCCATGATAAATAGCATAAAAAGATGAAATTATAGCTAACAAAGATTGAGCAGTACAAATGTTACTAGTGGCCTTTTCCCTTCTAATATGTTGCTCTCTTGTTTGCAGTGCTAATCTTAGAGACTTTTCTCCATTTTTAGAGAGAGTTTGCCCAACTATTCTTCCAGGTATCAGCCTTTTATATTTTTCGCTACAGGCAAAATAAGCTGCATGGGGTCCGCCAAAACCCATTGGAACCCCAAATCTTTGCATACTACCAACTGCAACATCAACACCAAATTCAGAAATTGGTTTAATTAAAACTTGTGCGAGTGGATCAATACATGCCGTTACAATAATTTCTGATCTATGTGCTTGGGATATTAAGAATGTAGGATCATACAATTGTCCATTTTTTCCGGGTAATTGCAACAATATTCCAAAAACATCATCATGATTAGGAAAGTTGATTTGAGTAAAGCGTTTTAAGGATATTCCCAAAGGTTTTGCTCTGGTTTGTAGAACATTAAAAGTATGATCAAAAACGTTTGATTCCACTAAGTAAACTTTTGAAGATTTATTTTTTCTTGCGGAAAAACTCATGGCCATAGCTTCTGCAGCAGCAGTACCCTCATCTAACAAAGATGCATTAGCTACGGGGAATCCTGTTAGTTCACAAACAATAGTCTGAAAATTAAAAAGAGCTTCTAATCTTCCTTGTGCAATTTCTGCTTGATATGGAGTATAAGACGTGTACCATCTTGGATTTTCAAGAACATGTCTTTGGATTACTTTAGGCATGTGATTGTCATAATAACCAAGGCCTATTAGTGATCTCATTTTTATATTTTTCTTCGCAATCTCTTCTAACTCATTTAAAGCCTCAATTTCTGAACAACCTTGGGGCAATATTTCTGAAGATTTATCTTTAAGCTGAATATCTTCAGGAATAACTTGATTTATAAATTGATCAATATTATTAAAACCAAGCTTGTTCAGCATAATTCTTTCATCATTATCTCCTAACCCAAGATGTCTATCTATAAACAAATCGGACCCAAATTTGGATGTCATATTAAAATATTTTTCTTTAAAATAGCTCTTTTTAAAAAGTTTGCCTTATTTTGGTACAACCTTTGATTGATATTCTTCAGAAGTCAACAAATCAGCAATTGATGCTTTTGATTCTGGTTTCAAAATGACTAGCCAACCGTCTCCAATCGGATCATTCTGTAAAAGCTCAGGGTTATCGATAACATTTTCATTTACAGATACTATTTTCCCTGAAAAAGGCAGATAGACTTCTTCAACGGCCTTGACTGATTCTATTGTTCCAAAAGTCTCACCTTTCTTTAAAGTGGACCCTTGATCAGCTAATTCAACAAAAACAATATCCCCTAATTGATCAATAGCAAATTCACTAACTCCAATTTTTAATAATCCATTTTCTTCTAAAACATATTCATGAGTATCAGCATAGTTGAGGTTGTCTGGAAACTGGTAAGACATGATTAAGTAGATAAAGGAAGTAGAGAATCCTTTGAAATTAATTTTTCCTCTAATAATTCAGATAATAATCGAATTAATGCAATTTTGATGTGAGCGATGTGGGAACCACCTTGAACAAAAATATTGTAAGGATCTCTTAGAGGAGCATCAGCAGAAAATTCACTTGTACTACCTTCAATAAATGTACCTCCTGCCATTAATAATTTTGAATCATATCCATCCATTGATGATGGAACAACATTTAGAAAAGAATCTACTGGTGAAGAATTTTGAAAAGATTGACAAACTTTTTGTACCAAATCAGGATTATTCAATCTTACTGACTGAATAAGATCAGATCTATAAGTTGCTGGCTCTGGTAAAACTTTAAATCCCAAATTTTTAAAGACTGCTGCAACCATATCAGCACCTTTAAGTGATTCGTGAACAATTTGTGGTGCTAAAAACAAACCCTGCAAAATTAATCTTCCTAGTCCAAAATTTATTCCTGCAGATGAACCAATACCTGGTGAGGTTAATCTAGAACATGCCATCTCAACTAATTCCGCATCTCCTGCAACATACCCGCCAGTAGGAACGATTGTTCCTCCCAAATTTTTAATCAATGATCCAGCAATTATATTTGCCCCTTTAGAAATTGGTTCACTATCTTCAACAAGCTCCCCATAACAGTTATCAACAAAACATATACAGTTAGGATCAAGAGAATGAATAAGACTACAAATTTTCTCTATTTGATGATTTGTAAGAGATTTTCTCCAACTATATCCACAACTTTTTTGTATGAATACTAATTTGCATGAATTTTCTTTAAAGGAATGAACAATTTTTTCTTCAAAAGAATCAAAATTATCGCAGATATTTATTTGCTTATACTCAATCTCAAAATTTTTAAGTGAGCCTTTACCTCCTTCCCTTATTCCTATGACTTCTTCTAAAGTGTCATATGGTTGTCCTGTAAGAGATAACATTACATCTCCAGGTCTAAGAATTCCAAATAAGACAGAACTTATTGCATGCGTTCCACTTACGAATTGCATCCTCACAGCAGCCTTTTCAGCAAGAAATAATCTTGCAAAAACCGCATCAATTTTTTCTCTAGATATATCATATTGACCACTACCAGAAGATTGATTGAAATGACTAGTAGAAACTTTTTCTTCCTTAAAAATTGTCAAAATATTTTCTAATTTGTGGAAAACCTGATTGGACCTTTCTTGGAAAACTTTACTTAAACTCTCTTCGACAGAAAGAACAGCATTTTCAGCCAATTTTAAGTTATTGTTTAGTGTCATTTATTATGAAAACTCACGTTATTTTTCAGAAGCTAAATTTCTTAATTCTGCGAGGAAAGCATTAGGTCCCTTACCCTGAAAATAAGAAAGTTTTTTCGAAGCCTCATATAAATCAAGTAACTCTCCATCTAATTCTTCTGCCGTATAATCTCTAATTCCTGCTATTACCTCAGCAAAACGTTCTCTACGGGCAGATTTATTGACACTATAGGCTTCCATTACTTGTATTTTACATGATCTCCAAGCCTTATTCTGACAAAAATGCGCTGAAAGAGCATCACTTAAAACAGAAGCCTCTTCATCTTCTATGTACCAGTCAAAAGATGAAGGTAGAGATTTTAATCCTGAAAAAATCTCGAATAACTCTCCGGCCGATAATGGATTCCCAGAATCATTTTTTAAGGGTAATGCAGACTCTTCCAAAGATTTCCATAACTCTGGGTGATCATTTTCAAACCTATCCCTGATTTTTTCTATACCTTGATCAAGAATCGTATTAACTTGAGCTAAAGCAAGAAAAACTTCAGGGCCTGGCGAAGATAACTTCCCATTCCTAAGGTTAGAAATTTGCGAATTATGAACTTTACCCAAATCAAGAACTTCTGAAAGTAATGGCAAAACTCTGTGTGACCAACCATTTCTTTCATGCCAGAGATGAATCAAATGAGCCATAGCCCTTCGACCTCTAGATAATTTATCGCGATATCCGAGACTCACAGATAATTAAACTTATCAATAGTATAGTATGATAATATTACATATCGGTAATTTTGAAAATAGTATTTCAATATCATGAATTCAGTAATTTTCCAAGAAACAGCAAAATTAAAAAAACCTGTTCCAGCTGAAAAAGTTTTAGAACTCTCAGAAAAATTACTGGAACCTTCCAGCCATTCAAAAAGATATCCTCCAAGACTACATAAAACTTGGGGAACAATAGTTTTCATGGTTGCAATTCATATTCTCTCTTTTGTAGCTTTACAACCAAAATTTTGGAGTCTCCCTGCAGTCACATCATTATTATTTTTTTACTGGGTAACTGCTTGTTTAGGAGTCACTCTTGGATATCACAGATTGTTATCACACAGATCGTTCGTTGTTCCAAGATGGTTAGAAAGATTTTTTGCTACCTGTGGAGCTGTAAGTTGCCAGCATGGACCAATAGATTGGGTAGGTTTACATAGGCATCACCACTCTTTTTCAGATACTGAAGTAGATCATCACAATAGTAAAAAGGGGTTTTGGTGGAGTCATATGGGTTGGATGTTTAAAGACGTTGAAGCACTAAAAGCTGTTCCAAAACTAAGTGCAGATTTAATCAAGGATCCATATTATAGATTTCTCAATAAATATTTTTTATTCTTACAAATTCCTATTGGACTTTCTTTGTACGCAATTGGTCAAAAATTAGGAGTTGGTGGTTGGGCTTTGGTTCTATGGGGAATTCCATTAAGACTAGTAGTCGTTTATCACATAACCTGGCTAGTAAATTCTGCAACTCATTGTTGGGGTAAGGCGCCATTTGAAAGTGGTGATTCATCCAAAAACAATGCTTGGGTTGCTGCACTAACATTCGGCGAAGGTTGGCACAACAATCATCATGCATTTCCCAATTCGGCAAAACAAGGATTATTTAGAGGTCAAATCGATATAACTTGGGAACATATTAAGATTCTTGCGAAATTTGGTCTTGCAAAAAAAGTAAAGTTACCCTCCAGGTCTTATTATTAACTAATATAGTTCAATCTTTTTTATGGCTAAAAGAGTACAAGTCGCATTAACTGAATCAATCGCATCACTAGGTAAAGAAGGAGATCTAGTTGAAGTAGCACCTGGATATGCAAGAAACTTTCTATTACCTTATGGCAAGGCAATGAATGTAACACCAGCAGTCATGAAACAAATTGAAAGGAAAAAAGAAAAAGAAAAAATTGCTGCTGATAAATTAAAGCAAGAAGCTTTAGATTTTCAAACTGCATTATCTACGATAGGTAGGTTCACTATCAAAAAACAAGTTGGAGAAGATGGTGTCCTTTTTGGAACGGTTACCAATGGTGATGTTGCCGAAGCAATAGAAGCAGCAACTAAAAAAGAAATTGATAGAAGAAACATCACAGTTCCAGATATCCATAATTTAGGTTCCTTTACTGCAAAAATAAAATTACATCCAGAAGTAAATGCAGAAGTAAATATTGAAGTAACAAGTTAATCAATTTGTTGCATTATTTTGAAAAGTAGCCAGAGTATATATCTAAGCAATTAAAGATATGGTTTCCGTACCTTTTCCAAATAATGGGCAAAATAAAATTTTTAAAAAAGATTTTAATACTGAAAACGCTGGATTAGTACCTCCTCAAAACGTTCAAGCAGAGGAAGCAGTTCTTGGTGGGATACTTCTTGATCCAGATGCGATCGGAAGAATTGCAGACTTAATTAAACCTGAAGCTTTTTATATAAATGCCCATCAAGAGATTTATAGAACAGCATTAATGTTGCATACCCAGGGTAAACCAACTGATTTAACATCCATGAGTGCTTGGTTAGCAGATAATGGATCACTAGAAAAAATTGGAGGTAACAACAAACTAGTAGAACTAGTTGAAAATGTTTCCTCTACAGCTTCCATAGAACAAGTTGCAAATTTAATTAACGACAAATTCATGAGAAGGCAACTTATCAGATCTGGAAATGAGGTGATTCAACTAGGTTTTGATCAGACTCAAGATACTAATGAGGTGCTAGATAAAGCAGAGCAAAAAATATTTGAAATCAGTCAAGAAAAACCTTCAAAAGGTCTGACTCAAGCAGCTGAAATCCTTACAAGTACTTTCAATGAAATAGAGTCGAGATCATTAGGTACTTCAGTAGCTGGAATTCCCGTAAATTTCTACGACCTGGATGCGATGACTCAAGGTTTTCAAAGAAGTGATTTAATAATTGTTGCTGGAAGACCTTCAATGGGAAAAACTTCAATGGTTCTTAATCTGGCTAAAAATGTTGCACAATCTCAAGATTTACCTGTGTGTGTATTTAGCCTTGAAATGAGTAAAGAACAGTTGACATATAGATTACTCTCTATGGAAGTTGGAATCGAGAGTGGCAGGCTAAGAACAGGAAGATTACAGCAAGATGAATGGCCATTACTCGGAGAAGGCATCAATTCATTAGGTCAATTACCAATATTTATAGATGACAAGCCTAACTTAAGTGTTTTAGAGATGAGATCTCTGTGCAGAAGATTAATAGCTGAACAAAAAAAAGAACTTGGATTGATTGTGATTGATTACCTCCAGTTAATGGAAGGATCAACTCCTGATAATAGAGTGCAAGAACTTTCACGAATAACAAGAGGTCTTAAAAGCATGGCCAGAGAATTAAAAGTACCAGTAGTAGCTTTATCTCAGCTTAGTAGAGGGGTAGAGTCTAGAACAAATAAAAGACCGATGTTAAGCGATCTAAGAGAATCAGGATCTATTGAACAAGACGCAGATTTAGTATTAATGATTTATAGAGATGAATACTATAATCCAGAGACTGAAGATAGAGGAATTACAGAAATCATTGTCACTAAACATAGAAATGGGCCCGTAGGAACTGTTAAATTATTATTTGAACCTCAATTTACGAGATTTAGGAATTTAGCTAATTAAATCGATCCTAAAATGAAAGATCATCACTCAACAAATGAATCTTTTGACGTCATTGTTATTGGAGGAGGACATGCAGGATGCGAAGCAGCTATAACAACTGCAAAATTAGGATTTTCTACAGCCTTATTTACAATCAATTTAGATAGGATTGCTTGGCAACCTTGCAACCCTGCTGTTGGCGGCCCGGCAAAAAGTCAGTTGGTACATGAAGTTGATGCATTAGGTGGAATTATTGGTAAATTAGCTGATGAGACAGCTATACAAAAAAGAATATTAAATGCAAGTAGAGGTCCAGCTGTATGGGCATTACGAGCTCAGACAGATAAAAGAGAATACTCAAAAAAGATGATTGAAATACTACAAAATACAGATAATTTATCTTTAAAAGAAGCAATGATTACTGAACTAGATATCGCAGAAACTGAAGAAATTGGATTGTACTCAAAAAAAATTTTAAAAAAAAGAATAAAAGGTGTAAGTACTTTCTTTGGTAGTTATTATTCAGCAAGATCAGTTATCATCACAGCTGGTACGTTCTTAGAAGGAAGAATATGGATAGGAAATAAATCAATGTCAGCTGGTAGATCGGGAGAACAAGCAGCAAAAGGTCTTACTCAAAATTTGCACGAAATTGGTATCAAAACAGAACGTTTAAAAACAGGAACTCCAGCAAGAGTTGATAAAAGAAGTATCATTTTTGATGAATTAGATATTCAACCAAGTACTGCGGCAGATAAATATTTTTCGTTTGACCCAGATATAAAAAATAATATGCCCCAAGTTAGTTGTCACATCACAAGAACAACTTCCAAAACACATCAACTAATTAGAGACAATTTACATTTAACTCCCATTTACGGCGGTTTTATTGATAGTAAGGGGCCAAGATATTGTCCATCAATTGAAGATAAAATCGTCAAATTTGCTGATAAAGAATCACATCAAATTTTTTTAGAGCCAGAAGGAATTAATACTCCTGAAATATATGTACAAGGATTTTCTACAGGTTTACCCGAAAATATTCAACTAGAACTTTTAAGGACCTTGCCTGGATTAGGTGAATGTAAAATGTTGCGACCAGCATATGCTGTGGAGTATGACTATATACCTGCAACACAGCTCCAAACATCACTCGAAACGAAAGAAATTGAAAATTTATTTAGCGCCGGACAAATTAATGGCACTACTGGTTATGAAGAAGCAGCAGCACAAGGTTTAGTTGCAGGAGTCAATGCGACAAGAAAACTAAACAAAAAAGACCCAATAATCTTCACTAGAGAAAGCAGTTATATAGGTACAATGATAAATGATTTAATTACCAAAGATCTCAAAGAACCATACAGAGTGCTCACCAGTAGGAGTGAATATAGGTTAACTCTTAGAGGAGATAATGCAGATAGGAGATTAACACCACTAGGTTATCAAATAGGGCTAATTAATGAGAAAAGATGGTCGGCCTATAAAGAAAAAATGAAACTCCTCGAGGAAGAAAAATTTAGATTAAATAACACTCGTTTAAAAAATACCGATGAAATATCAAAAAAAATAGAATTGGAAACGGGATCAAAAATCAAAGGCTCAACAACTTTGAAAGAACTATTAAAAAGACCAAACTTTCATTATTCAGATCTAATTAAATATAATTTGAATGAAAGAAATCTAGGTTCTTCAATACAAGAAGGTGTTGAAATAGATATTAAATACGAGGGTTATCTTAAAAGACAAAAAAACAACATTGAACAAATAAATCGTCAAAGCTATAAATCTCTGCCTCAAGAAATAAATTATGAAAAGATAGATACATTATCTTTAGAAGCTAGAGAAAATTTGAATAAGATAAAGCCAAAAAATTTTGGTGATGCTTCAAAAATTCCTGGAGTAAGCAAAGCTGATTTAACTGCATTACTTGTTTGGCTAAAAATAAGAGAAATAAAAAAAGAAAAGGCAAATATTTTTGTCGAAAAAAAGTTATCATCTTAAAAGCGTTCCGTATGAGCACTGAATAATAAACTCTTGAACTCGCCAAAAATTTTATGGGAAGAAAAAGCCTCAACTTTTTTAATGAAAAATTCATTACCAAAAATATCTGGTCCATGGAAATTAATGCTGCTTGGGGATGGAAGTCCCACTAGACATTTACAGCTTTTAACTAATCAAGAGACGAAAATTAAATTAATTACAATGCAAGTAGATCCTCTATTCATTGAAGAAGGTCCTAAAGAATTAAATCAATTAAATGGACCTTTAATTAGAAGACAAGTATGGATTAAAAACAATAATAAAAACCTAGCATGGGCTGAAAGTTGGTGGAATGCAGAACAAGTGAATGAAAATTTAAAAGCGAAAGAAGAACCAATTTGGAAGAATTTGACACAAGACAGATCAGAGTTGTTTAGAGAAGTTGACCGAATTTCACTTGTTAATTCAAATTGGTTAGAAGATCAATTTTGTTTTAAAGGTCCATTCTGGTCAAGAAATTATAGATTTTTTCGAGACAAAAAGCCCCTAACAATTATTAGAGAAGTATTCAATCCACATTTAGAAACTTTATTAGGCTATTCAGGAATTAAAGAATTTACGAAACTATACTCTTCTTCTTCTTGATCTGGGAAGGTTTCTTGATTTTGATTGAACTTGTTGGATTGATTGATCTCTCGAAGTTTTATTCTCTTTTTCTGAAGTTCTTTGCCATCTTTCAACTTTGAAATCCATTTCATCTGGCCAATCTTCATCCTTACTCTCTTTCACATAAGGTAATTTTTTTTGCTCAGTTGTCTGTAAATTTTTTGGTTGCCTTAGAGATATTGCTTCTAAAGGTCTTTTTGAGTGCTCTTTAGCAGAGTCATAAGAATTTGATTCTCTGGAAAATGTCTTAATATCGCTATTATCATCGTAAAAATCCTCATCATTCCAATCATCATTATCTTCATCAAAAAATAAATCTACTTTTTCAGATACCCATCTTCCTACTTTTTTAACACTCTTACTTGTTATTCCTTGAAAATCTGAATTCCTTCTTTTGCCCGGCCTAGCACCAGATACTCCATCAACAAATTGTCTTCCAGTTTCGAAAATTTTATCAACCTGTTTATCAACAATATTTTTATCAAAACTATTTCTAAGATTTCTAATTCTCCTTGAATCCATAAATTATTATGCTTTTTAAAATATAAAGTACATTAAAAAATAAATAATTCCAAATATAGAAACAAAAACACATCTTATATTTTTAATCAAACAAAATTAAACACTTTTTATTCCATGAGCCATTAAAGAAATTTACACAACATTTTTTACAGGCAATATTCTTTATCCTTTTCCTGTAGAAAAATTTCTCACCACAATTTTGGCAAGTTCCAATATATTTTAATTCTCTCCTTTCAATAGGAAATGAGTGCCTCACAGAAATTTGAAAATTCTTCTCTTTCTCATTAATTTCATTCATCTTTTCTAAGAAATTAGGACCATGTATCTCATTTTTTTTTAATATCCTATCTACCCATGCATGAATCATTTCATGACATAAAGTACTATTTATTTCAATAGTAGATAATTTGCTCAAGATAGGTTTCGATAGGATAATTTCAGAATCGACAAGGCCATTAATTCGTTTTCTTTTATAAAA
>CACBBE010000002.1 GCA_902537395.1 uncultured Synechococcaceae cyanobacterium | reverse complement strand
ATTGAAAGTTCCAATTGTGGCTACTGTCATTGGAGAAGGAGGTTCTGGAGGAGCACTTGGAATAGGTGTTGCTGATAGGTTACTAATGTTTGAACACAGTGTTTACACAGTTGCTAGTCCAGAAGCATGTGCTTCAATTTTGTGGAGAGATGCTGCGAAGGCACCAGAGGCTGCATCAGCACTTAAAATTACAGGTAAAGATTTACTTAAATTAGGTATAATAGATGAGGTATTATCAGAACCTTCTGGTGGGAATAATTGGGCTCCTTTAGATGCTGGTAACACACTAAAAGAGGCTATTGAGAAACACCTTAACGCTTTACTGCAAATGCCTGAAGAAGAATTAATTGAGGAAAGATACAAAAAGTTTAGGGTTTTAGGTAAATTTATCGAAGCAAATAATATTGAAGAGATTTATAGTGAAATCCCCCAAAAAACTGAATAACTTGAAACTAGCTTTTATAACGGGTGCTACGAAAGGTATTGGTAGATCTACCGCAATTACTTTTGCCAATGCTGGCTGGGATTTAATTTTACTCTCCAGGAATATGGATTTAATGGAAAAACTAAAGAGCGAATTGTTGACTACTAAATCAAAAATTAACTTAGTAAAATGTGATTTATTTAATCCTCTAGAAATAGAGAATTGTGTTAAAGAGGCAATTGAGAAGTATGGGTGCCCTTCAGTATTGATAAATAATGCCGGTTGCGCATTTAATGGCCCTTTAGTTGAAATGGAATTAGGTCAATGGGAACAAACTATTCAAATAAACCTCACAAGTGTCTTTCAAATTTGTAGTTTAATAATTCCTCCAATGAGAAAAAATGGTGGTTTAGTTATTAATGTCAGTAGTCATGCCTCTCATAATGCATTCCCCCAATGGGGAGCTTATTGTGTTTCAAAATCTGCACTAGCTATGTTTACTAAATGCTTGAGGGAGGAGGAGAGATCTAATTCAATAAGAGCATCCACAATAACTCTTGGTTCAGTAAATACTCCTCTTTGGGACTCCGAATCAATCAATTCTGATTTTGATAGAACTTTAATGCTCTCCTCAAAAGAGGTATCAGAAACTATTCTCTATATGGCTCAAAAACCTGAATCACAATTGATCGAAGACTTGACTTTGATGCCCTCTGGCGGAGCCTTTTAAACATTCTGTTTATCTGGTTAATCTTAGAAAAGTGATTTTTTTTAGTGGTATTTGAACCCGATTGAACAAGAGAATGTGATATAGTAAATGAGCAATTAAGCTTTTGGAAGATACAGTTAATTAAGTTGCATACAATTTTCTGTTTAGAATTTTATGACCTCTACATTACCCAACGATAATATTAGAAACTTTGACGACCAGATTACTAACAAATTAATTTCTGAAATTATAAGAGATAGAATTAAGAATTCTGGTAAAAGATTTAGTGCTAATGATAATATTGCTGATTTTATAAATCCTGGTGAATTAGAAATTTTAGAAAAAGAAATAGCCTCAAGAGTGAAAGACTTACTTAAGTCCCTCGTAATTGATGTTGAGAATGATCATAATACTCAAGAAACTGCTGAAAGAGTTTCAAAAATGTATCTAAATGAAGTTTTTAAAGGTAGATATTATGAACAACCTAAAGTTACAAGTTTCCCTAATGACAAGAATCTTGATGAAATCTATACAGTTGGACCAATCTCGGTAAGATCTGCATGTTCGCATCACTTAGTTCCAATTCTTGGAGAGTGTTGGATAGGTATTAAACCTGGAAATAAAGTCATAGGACTTTCAAAATTTGCTAGAGTTGCTGATTGGGTTTTTTCAAGACCTCATATTCAAGAAGAAGCTGTAATGATCCTTGCTGATGAAATTGAAAAACTGTGTGAACCTAAAGGTTTAGGCATTATTGTAAAGGCCCAACATTATTGTATGAAGTGGAGGGGAGTCAAAGAGCCAAATACAAGTATGATTAATTCTGTGGTTAGAGGCGATTTTAGACACGATTTAAGTTTAAAACAAGAATTTTTTGAGCTTGTAAAACAGCAGTCCGCTACTAATAATTACTAATTTCTTTTTAAAATATTAAAAAGATCTTCTGTTTTTTTAATATCTTTTAAACCCGGAGAAAATTCAATACTACTTGAAATATCTAGTCCATCAGGTTTGATATCTGTAAGTATTTCATTAATCCATTCAATTGATATGCCACCTGCTAACCACCAAGGTTTGCTAAATTGGAGATTCTTTAAATAAGTAGATTTTATCTTTTTCCCTGAACCTCCATAAGTTTTTTCATTCCAAGAATCAAGAAGGATAGCATCTACAAAATCCTCAAAAGGCTTTATTTTATCTATATCCTTTTCCGTTTTTATTCTGAAAGCCTTCCATAGGCCAATATTGGGAATTTTTTCCCTTATTTTTTTGCAGTAATCAATATCTTCATCTCCATGTAATTGAATAATAGTTTCACTAGGGTTTCCTAAGAAATTTTTAATAATTAAATCTATTGGGCAATTTTGTACAACTGATACCCTCTCGATTTTTGGATGCAACTTTTCTAAGGTTTTAAAAATTTTTTTCTTAATTTCAGCTGATATATATCTTGGCGACTCTTCCACTGAAATAATGCCGATAGCATGTGCTCCTAATTTTGCGACTTGAAGAGCTTGTTCTTCTGAGGTTAAGCCACAAATTTTAATTAAGGTATTAGTCTTGGGCATATAATTATTTTGATATGTAAGATTAATATTATTAATAAATATAGCGGAGATTATTTTTGAGAAGTTGGCAAATTTTTAAATTATGGGGAATCCCCTTTAAAGTTCATCCTTATTGGTTTGCTCTTCTTTTTTTATTCTCATGGAGTATAAGTAATCAGATTAATTTAACTTCTGGTGACATTTATAATATTAAAGAATCTTGGATTATAGGATTTTTAACTTCTTTTTTCTTATTATCTTCAATTGTTTTTCATGAGGTTTTTCATACTTTTGTTTCACTTAATCAAGGTGTAAAAATAAAAAAAATTACTTTTTATTTTCTAGGAGCAATTTTACAAATAGATAAGTATTGTCAAACTGCTTCAGGTAATATAAAAATTGCAATTGTTAGACCTCTTTTATGCTTCGCTACAGCATCTATCCTACTTTTAATTAGTAGCAACATTGCATCTCAAGAACAAATAGCAGTTAATGTAATTTCAAGAGTAGGTATATTTAATTTATTCTTAGGTTTCTTAAATTTGATTCCAATTGGTTCTTTAGATGGAGGGAATTTATTAAAAAGTATTATTTGGCATTTCTCAGGGAGTAAAAATAAGGGAAGAAATTTCCTCAATAAAGTAAATTTATCATTATCTTTTTTTGTTTTATTCTTTGGGATAGTTTGTTTATTTAGATTTAACTTTTACTTTGGGTTAATTCTTTCTTTTTTGGGCTTGTTTGGAGTTAATTCTTCAAAATCTGAAAGTCAATTTTTTAAAATTGAAAACATACTTAAATTTAGTAAAGTTTCTGAGATCAAATTAAAGCCTTTGAGGAAAATTGAATACGATTCAAATTTCTCAGAATTTAATACATTAATAAAAAATAAAAAGGATGCATCGGATAAATATTTTTTTGTCACGAATAATGGAAGATGGACGGGTTTTGTTGATGAGAATATTTTAAAAACTGTTTCCTTAAAAAAATGGGAACGGAACTTTGTTGGAGATTTTAAGAAACCGATCGATAGTTTTAAAACTGTATCTTATAACGATAAATTATGGAGAACTATAGAAAGACTTGAAGATACAAATGAAGGTTTTTTGTTGGTTCTCAATTCTGCAGATATCCCTTTGGGCATAATTAATAGATCAAAAATTGGAAATTTTGTATTGAATAAATTAGGTTTTAATTTGCCTTCAGAGATTGTTAACAAATTAAACTTTAAAAATAATTATCCCTTAGGAATTGAATTGCCAAGAATAATTAATTCAATGAAGCAGAAAGGAGATCTTTAAAAATTCTTGCTATTAAAATTTTCTATTTTTTATTATCTATGGCAATATTTTTGAAATTTATAGTTGTTTTATTTTTCAGGAACGAATTTCTCAAATGTTGAACTATTTCATCATTTGTTAGTTTTAAATTTACTTTTGGTGGAGCTTCTTCTTTGAATAATTTGAACCACAAATCTCTTGAAGGATTTGTTTGAATCTCTCCATGTTGAAGGAATGCTCCTTTTTTATGAAGTTGGGCACTACCTATTCTCTTAAACCCATCCTGATCAACTAAATCAGAAATTAATGAAGTCCCAAAACAATTTGTTTTAATGCTTGATTTTTGTGAATTACCATATCGTAAGTTTAGACCTAATTCTTTGAAACTTTTAATTAGCCAATTATTAACCATTTCATAACTTAAGACTTTATAGTAAGTTTTTTTAAATGTTAATGCATATGTTATGCCTCCTGAATGCAGAACGGCACCCCCTCCAGAGGGACGTCTAACAATATTAATTTCCCCGTTTGATAATAAATTTTCCCAATGAAGAGGAATTTCCTTTTGGTGATAGCCAATTGAAATCCAATCCCCAGTCCAATAGTAGAACCTCAATGTGAGAATTATTTCAGGATTCGAAATTGTCTGATCTAAAGAATTTAAATCTAAAGCCATTTGATCAAATCCAGGTAAATTATTTGTCGAAAAAATTAGAGCCCGATTTTCTATTCCCAAAATTAACTTTGTAGGTTTATTTATGATAATTTTCAATAATTCTTTTCTTTCAATTTGTAAATTACGTTACATCATTTTGTAATAGTGTTTCAAATCTCCTCTTTTCGGTGGAGAATATAGAAAATATTTTCTTTACCATGGAGCCAACTCAAACAATAAATCTCATTGCATTAAGCCTCATAGTTGTTATGCATGCAGGGGTTTTAGCACTAAGACTTGGAATTAGTTTAGGTAGGAACTAAAGTTTATTAGAAAATTACAATTTTATAAGGTAATAATAAAGTAAGACTGAATTGATTTATTCAGTAAAAATATCAAGTACTTAATTTGTCAAAATCTTTTTATAAAAATAGTATTTTTTACAAAAAATATTTAAGGCCTGTATTTATAAAAAGACAACAGAAAGAGGATAATTTTGTATCTTTGATTTTTTTAATTATAAAAATTAGCTTTTCCCTTTTAGCAATAGTAAGCCTGTTTAAACTTGGCTATAGCTCCAAAGTAAGGTTAACCAGATTAAAGGAAATTGAAGACTCATTTTCATACGAAAAAAATAGATTTAATGTTTTAACAAATAAGCTTGATGATTTATTCTCTCCTGAAGGTGAGCAAAGATTTATGAAGGATCAGGATCAAATAATTTCTAGGGACATTATCAGAGTAATATGGCGTTGATAAGGGTGATCTTGAATCATTCTACTTTTCATTTTTCTATTATCTTTTTTGCTAGTGAGTAAAAACATTAAGGGTTTAGTCCTAATAACAGGAACAACTTCTGGAGTTGGATTAAATACTCTGAAACCTTTATTAAGATTTGGGTGGGAAGTTATTGCTGTTAATCGATCAAATAAAAGAGCTATAAAAATAGCTGAGGAATTCTTGACAAAAGAGGAAGTTAAAAATGTTCACTTTATAGAAATAGATCTTTCTAACTTGGATGATGTGAGACAAGGTTGCGATGAAATATTAGAAAGATTTAAAAAACCAATAAATTCTCTTATCTGTAACGCAGCAGTTTATAAACCCAGATTAAAGAGACCTGAAAGGTCTCCTCAGGGGTTTGAAAACTCTATGGCAGTAAATCATTTTGGGCATTTTCTTATGATAAAACTACTTATGGAAAATATTTTATCTTCTGAAAGAGAAATTGTTTTAAATGGTAAATCAACTGTATTCAAGCCAAGAATTACAGTATTGGGGACTGTTACGGCTAATTATTCAGAACTTGGAGGAAGGATCCCCATTCCTGCCCCAGCTGATTTGGGAGATTTATCTGGATTCAAAAATGGTTTTCTTTCTCCAATAAGTATGGCGAATGGAAATAAATTTAAACCTGGCAAGGCTTATAAGGATAGTAAACTTTGCAATATGGTGACTGTTCAGGAATTATCAAAAAGATATCCTGCAGAGAAGATAATTGTAAATTCTCTATATCCTGGATGTGTAGCTGATACAAAACTTTTTAGAGATACACCTTGGTTATTTAGATTCCTTTTCCCGATATTTCAAAAATTCATAACAAAAGGATATGTTTCTCAAAGACTGGCAGGAGAGAGGGTCGCTCAAGTGGCAACCTACAGAGAATTTGCTAAACCATCAGTCCATTGGAGCTGGGGAAATCGTCAGAAAACTGGCAGAAAAGCTTTTTCTCAAAAATTGTCAAAAAGAATAATTGATACGAAGACATCTCAACAAACTTATGATTTAACAAGCCAACTGGTTGGATTAGATTAATTTAGACTAATCAAATCCTAATAAATCAAAAATTTCCCTATCTTTAAGTGGATTACCTTCTAAGGGTTCTACGTTTTCAAGCATATTTTTGGCAAGAGATAAATATTCATTTTGAACTTCAATAACATCTTCAGTTGGTTCCATTTCAAAAATGGTGCATTTTTTTAGTCTTGATCTTCTAATGGCATCTACATCTTTAAAGTGGGCCATAGTTTTTAAACCTGTTCTTTCATTGAATTTATCAATTTGATCTGTGTCTTTTGATCTATTTGCGACTACCCCTCCTAATCTGACTTTATAATTTTTTGCTTTTGCTTTAATTGCAGAGACAATTCTATTCATCGCGAATATTGAATCGAAGTCATTAGCAGTAACAATTAGACAATAATTTGCATGTTGCAATGGAGCTGCAAATCCTCCGCAAACGACATCTCCTAGGACATCAAAAATAACAACGTCAGTATCTTCTAGTAAATGATGTTCTTTTAATAGTTTAACTGTCTGACCGGTTACATATCCCCCGCACCCTGTCCCAGCAGGAGGACCTCCACTTTCAACGCACATTACGCCATTAAAACCTTCAAACATGAAATCGGTTGGCCTCAATTCTTCGCTATGAAAATCTACCTCTTCGAGAATATCGATAACTGTAGGAACCATTTTATGCGTCAAAGTGAAAGTGCTATCGTGTTTCGGATCACATCCAATTTGTAGAACCTTTTTACCTAATTTTGAGAATGCTGCAGAAAGATTTGATGATGTAGTTGATTTTCCGATGCCGCCTTTCCCGTACACGGCAATAACTAAAGCCCCTTCCTCAATATTTATTTTTGGATCTTGCTTTACCTGAACACTTCCTTCTCCATCAAGAGGTCTATTTATGGTACTTGTCATTTAAAGCTTAAAACACATTATTATTTATATTCTTGCAGCGCAAATACACATGAAATATGTTTCTGAACAAATATGTATTTAATTGTATTAAAAGCGGGGAATATGTTCTTATAACTTAATTTTTAAGGATTAATTCTATTAGGTTATGAGTGAAAATACTCATGACTTAATTAAAGTTTATTAGTAAAAATTAACTGAAATATGCTTTGGCATCGTAAAGAGTTTCATCGCTTATCTCTGCAATTCCTCTCAAGATTGCGTATTTTTCAGTTTTTGTTTTAACTTTACCTCTTACAAAAAATGGAACTTTTGTTAATTCAGCTCTACCAGATTCAGTCCAGATAATTCCTTCTTTACTATTTTTTTCTTTTTTTTCCTCAGAATTTAAAAAATCATTTGTGTTTGTGACTGTATGTCCTAAATGGCTTTGATGGCCATCAACAAACTCAAAGTCATGTTTGAACATATCAATAAGATGCTCCTCTAAGCCCATCATTAAGGGATGCACCCAGTCATCAAAAATCACATTTGCTCCTTCCCATCCCATTTGAGGGCTGTATCTTGCAGGTACATCTTGAACATGCATTGGAGTACTAATTACGGAGCATGGAATACCGAGTCTTTTTGCACTATGCCTTTCCATTTGGGTCCCTAAAACTAGTTCAGGGGCTGCTTTCTTCATAGCATCTTCCACTTCTAGATAATTGTTGGTAATCAGAGCTTCTACATTTAGATCTTTTGCAGTAGCTCTTACTTGCCTCGCCATTTCCCTACTGTATGTACCAAGACCAACTACTTCAAAACCCAATTCCTCTTTGGCAATTTTTGCAGCCGCGATTGCATGTGTTCCATCACCAAAAATAAAAACCCTTTTGCCAGTTAAGTAATTAGAGTCAACTGATTTGGAGTACCAAGGAAGTTTTGATTTGTGTTCTAATTCTTGTTTATTCGTCAAAGGGAGATCCAACTTGTTATGAACTTCATTGATAAATTCAATTGTATTTTTTATTCCAATTGGAATAGTATTTGTATATTCCATTCCAAAGTTCCGTCTAAGCCATTCACATGATGCTTCAGCAATTTCTTGGTAAAGACAAATATTTACTTCAGCATCAATTAATCTTTCAATATCTTCTGGACTAGCGCCTAATGGAGCAACAACGTTTGTATCTATTCCTTGTTCTGAGAGTATACGTTGGATTTCAATAACATCATCCCTGCATCTAAATCCAAGCAATGAAGGACCCAGTATATTGACTTTTGGTCTGCGACCTAATTCCTTCCACCTAAGAGGATTTATTTTTTCTAAAGAACTTACTTTCTCTTTCAAAAGAGTTCTTGTTAATTGATAAAAAGTTTCTGAAGCTCCCCAATTCTCTTTCTTGCTATAAGCAGGTAATTCAAGATTGACAATTGGCATATCAAACCCCATACCTTTTGCAAGAGCTCCAGGTTGGTCTTGGATAAGTTCTGCTGTACAACTTTCTCCTACTAGAAGAGTTTTTGGTCTAAATCGATCTACAGCTTCCCTAATATTTTTCTTGACTAATTCAGCTGTATCGCCTCCCAGGTCTCTAGCCTGGAAAGTTGTATAAGTCACTGGAGGCCTTTGCCCCCTTCTCTCAATCATTGTAAAAAGAAGATCTGCATATGTATCTCCTTGAGGTGCATGAAGTACATAATGTATATCTTTCATTGAAGAGGCAATTCTCATCGCACCAACATGTGGTGGTCCTTCATATGTCCATAGAGTTAATTCCATATTCTTTTAATGAGTTACTAAAGTTTTTGAAGTTAGTATTTGACTCCTTCTTAAAGGTTTAGAGAAGAGACCTGCCAAATCTGCGGCTTGATCAATACCATGAATTGGACTAAATACCATTTCTATTGACCACTTAGTACTAATTCCCTCCGCCTCCAGTGGGTTAGCTAAACCCATCCCACAAACTACTAAGTCTGGATTAGAATCCCTTACTCGATCTAATTGTTTTTCCACATGTTGTCCTTCGACGATTTTTGTATTATCAGGTAATAAATTAATCTCCTCTTTCATTAAATCCTTATTTAGGTAAGGAGTGCCTACCTCTATAAGATCCATTTCGCATTCATTATGCAAAAATCTTGCCAAAGATATCTCCAGTTGCGATTCAGGAAGAAGAAATAATCTTTTCCCCTTAAGTATTTCTTTGTGAGATTCAAGAGCAAGTTTTGATCTATTGATTAAAGGCGAAATAATTTCATGAACTTTTAGTTCACTAATATTGAAAGCTTTCGCTGCAGCTAAAAACCATTTAGTACTTCCTTCGATACCAAGAGGAAATGGAGCTGAAATTATTTCACACCCCCGATGTTTGAGGTCTCTAACGGTATCACTTAAATAAGGCTGAGTTAATAAAACTTTTGTATTTTTGCCAATCTTTGGTAATTCTGTTGATTGCCGTGGAGGAAAGCTCTCAATATTTGAAATTTCTAAATTTCTAAAAATCTTTTTAAATCTATCCTCTACATTATTTGCAAGAGTCCCAACTAATAATAATTTCTCCTCATTTGATGACTCCATTAATGGAATTAATGCTTTTAAGGCGCCATCCTCTCCTTGTGTAAAAGTTGTTTCTATCCCACTGCCAGAGTAATTAACAAATCTTACTTGACCTACAAATCTTTTATTTAATTTCTCTGCGACAGTTGCAAGATCTAGTTTGATTACTTCGCTTGGACAAGACCCAACAAGAAAAAGAGTTTTTATTTCTGGTCTTCTTGCAATAAGATCATTTACCACTCGATCTAATTCTTCATGAGCGTCAGCAAGACCAGCAAGATCTTTTTCTTCAAGAATAGCCGTCCCAAATCTTGGCTCAGCAAAAATCATAACTCCAGCAGCGCTTTGAATTAAATGAGCACATGTTCTTGAGCCTACTACCAGAAAAAACGCATCGGGCATTCTTCTGTGGAGCCAAACTATTGAAGTTAAACCACAAAAAACTTCCCTTGGTCCAGTTTCCTTATTAAATTCAACTTTACTCATTAAAATTTTCAAGAGCTTATGTTTCAAGCTTGCATAAACTTTTTAATTTAAGAAAGTAATTAATAAGTTCTCTTACAAAATGAACACATTTAAAAAACTTATATGAATGTTTAAATACTTAAATCAGAATTATGAAAATTATTTTTAGGGTATATTTTAATTTCTATAGAAGGAATTTCCTTGACTTGTTTTTGAAAGCTTCCATACATTTCTAGCTATTTTAGTAGCTATTAATCCTGCTCTTTCTAACTTAGATTTTCCAGGCTTTGCTCCAATTAGAGCGGTCACTTCTGAAGTGGTTAAAGGTGCTCCAGTATTTATAGCTAATTGGGTTAACTCCAATCTATCTCTAAGGTTCTTAAGATTTACTTTCTCAATTTTATCTTCTTCTAACCAGCTAAAAGATGGATCTTTCTGAGATAGTTTTTGCATTAAGCTTAAGCTAACTAATCCAAGAGTTTGATCAGGAGTTAATTCTTTTTCAGTACCAGAAACATTTGGTTCTTTTTTTTGAGAAGTTCCCATAAAAATGCATATCTTTTACTTGAAGTTATCGTTTTGTGGTAAGCATGCAAGTAAATTTAATAGAAAAAATGAACCATTATCCGTTATAGTCGCCTCAATGGAACCAACTTCTAGCTTAAACAGAGGGGAACGAAAGAAAGGGAGTTCTCTTGTCACAGGATCTGAGGTGCAATCTCAGGCCAGTGGTGCAAGCTGTTTTATTACAACTGATTCAGAAAAGTCTTTGGTATCCAGACAAGCAAGTCAAGTAGAACAAATTGAGTTAAGAACATATGTTTTTTTAGATTCTCTTCAGCCTCAATTGGCTGCATATATGGGAACAGTTAGTAGAGGTTTTTTACCAATTCCTGGAGATTCATGCCTTTGGATGGAAGTTTCACCTGGAATGGCCGTTCATAGAGTTACTGATATTGCCTTAAAGGCTAGTAATGTAAGACTTGGACAAATGATCGTTGAAAGAGCATTTGGTTCTCTTGCCCTTTACCATAAAGATCAAAGTACTGTTTTGCATTCTGGGGATGTTGTTCTAGATGCTATTGGTAGTGAAGTTAGAAAAAGAACCAAACCATCAACAAGTTGGACAGAAGTTATTCGAGCTATTACTCCAGATCATGCTGTCTTAATAAATAGACAAAACAGAAGTGGATCAATGATTCAATCTGGAATGAGTATGTTTATATTAGAAACCGAACCGGCTGGTTATGTTTTAAAAGCAGCAAATGAAGCAGAAAAAGCATCAAATATAACTGTTGTTGATGTAAAGGCAGTTGGTGCTTTTGGTAGATTAACTCTCGCAGGGAAAGAAGGAGATGTAGAAGAAGCAGCAGCAGCTGCTATAAGAGCAATTGATGAAATCTCAAATTATTGAGAATTTTTTATTTAAACCTTTTTTTAACTTAAACCTATCTCTTTTTTTAAAAAAGGTGACATAATTTTTGCAGCTTTACCTCTACTACCTAATTTATTTAGTTGTGATTGTGAGAGCTCACCGTAAACACAATTAGCTTCTTTAACCCAAAAAATAGATTCGAATTCCCCATCAGGATATTTGGGGTTCTTGAGAATTTCTCCCCAGCATATTCCTGTTGTATCCTTAACTAAGTTTCCTGAGGGATCGCACAAAACCATACAACTTATAAATCTTGCACTCCTATAAGGACTATCAGAAAGTTCATTAATTAATTTTTTAACTTTCTCATCATTATTTTTGGCATATCGAGCAGAATAAATTCCTGGTCGACCATCTAAAACATCTACTTCAAGACCCGAGTCATCAGCTAATGCCCAAGTTTTTGTCTCTAAAGAAGCTGCCTTGGCTTTAAGTAGTGCATTCTCAAAATATGTTTTCCCGGTTTCTTCGACATTTAAATATTCAGGTTGCTTCTCAACCTTTAAAGACAAAACATCCAGCATCTCTGAAATTTCTGATACCTTTCTTTGATTGCCACTCGCAATAGTTAGAACTGGAAGGTTCAAAATAAAATAAAAATTTTTAATGAATATTATCTTACTTTAAAGCTTGATACGGAGACAGGAAAGGTTGAACATTCCACACCTGTGTAGACAGGGCCTGTCTCGTACGGAAATAACATAATGTAAATTTTTTCTTAACACAACAGTATGTTTTGATGCACTAACTAATTTGCATAAGTATTGACATATCAATAGTACCAAGGGTGATAAGTTTAACTTATGAATAATAGAAAAAACATTAATGGAGATTTTGTCGAAAACGCTTGACTTATAAGTACTTAATGAAGCATTCTTCGAATTGAACATTCCACATTTAGTATTTAGTAGACAATGGCTACAGAAACAATGGGTATCGCTCTCGGCATGATCGAGACACGCGGACTTGTACCTGCAATCGAAGCAGCAGACGCAATGACAAAGGCAGCAGAAGTTCGCCTAATTGGTCGTGAATTCGTTGGTGGCGGTTATGTCACAGTATTAGTTAGAGGCGAAACAGGCGCAGTCAACGCAGCCGTAAGAGCTGGTGCTGATGCTTGTGAAAGAGTTGGTGACGGTTTAGTTGCAGCTCACATTATTGCTCGTCCTCATAGAGAAGTTGAACCTGCTCTAGGTAACGGTGAATTTCTTGGTCAAAAGGACTAATTAATTAAAGCAAGATTTATAAATTTTGCACAATAATTATTTTCCCTACACAGACCTAAATTTATCCTTATGAGTAAGAAGTATGACGCAGGGGTGAAGGAGTACAGAGATACCTACTGGACTCCAGAATATGTACCCCTAGACACCGATTTACTAGCCTGTTTCAAATGTACAGGTCAGGAAGGTGTTCCAAGAGAAGAAGTTGCAGCAGCTGTTGCCGCTGAATCTTCAACAGGTACTTGGTCAACAGTTTGGTCCGAGTTACTTACAGACTTAGAATTTTATAAAGGACGTTGTTATCGAATCGAAGACGTTCCTGGAGATCCTGAAGCTTTCTATGCTTTTATTGCATATCCTTTAGATCTTTTTGAAGAAGGCTCAATTACAAACGTATTAACATCTCTTGTAGGAAATGTCTTTGGATTTAAAGCTCTAAGACATCTACGTCTAGAAGATATTAGATTCCCGATTGCTTTCATTAAAACTTGCGGTGGTCCACCAAACGGAATTGTAGTTGAAAGAGATCGACTTAACAAATACGGAAGACCTCTCCTTGGTTGTACCATCAAACCTAAATTAGGATTATCTGGTAAAAACTATGGTCGAGTTGTATATGAATGTCTTAGAGGTGGTCTTGATTTAACCAAGGATGATGAGAATATTAATTCTCAACCATTCCAACGTTGGAGAGAAAGATTTGAGTTTGTTGCAGAAGCAGTTAAGCTTGCTCAGCGAGAAACTGGAGAAGTTAAAGGTCACTATCTAAATTGTACTGCTAACACTCCTGAAGAACTTTATGAAAGAGCTGAATTTGCAAAAGAGCTAGATATGCCAATCATCATGCATGATTATATAACTGGTGGTTTTACTGCAAATACTGGATTAGCTAATTGGTGTCGTAAAAATGGCATGCTTCTGCATATTCACAGAGCTATGCATGCTGTTATTGATAGACATCCAAAGCATGGTATTCACTTCAGAGTTCTTGCTAAATGTTTAAGACTATCTGGAGGAGACCAATTACATACTGGAACCGTGGTTGGAAAACTAGAAGGTGATCGTCAAACAACTCTTGGTTATATTGACAACTTAAGAGAGTCATTTGTTCCTGAAGATAGATCAAGAGGTAACTTCTTTGATCAAGATTGGGGTTCAATGCCTGGAGTATTTGCAGTCGCATCAGGTGGTATCCATGTTTGGCATATGCCTGCACTTCTAGCGATCTTTGGGGATGATTCCTGTCTTCAGTTTGGTGGAGGAACACATGGTCATCCATGGGGTTCAGCTGCTGGAGCTGCAGCTAACAGAGTTGCTTTAGAAGCTTGTGTAAAAGCCCGTAATGCTGGTCGCGAAATCGAAAAAGAGAGTAGAGACATTCTTATGGAAGCTGCTAAGCATAGTCCTGAATTAGCTATTGCTCTAGAAACTTGGAAGGAAATTAAGTTCGAGTTTGACACTGTAGACAAGCTTGATGTTCAGGGTTAACTCAAGTTTCGAAATTGAGGAGATTAATTCTCCTCAAACTTATTAAAATCTCGTTTTTACGAGTAATTACATTCACATTTTAATTAATTATGCCTTTCCAGAGCACAGTAAGCGACTATCAAACAGTTGCAACCCTGGAAACATTCGGTTTCTTACCACCGATGACCCAGGAAGAAATATATGACCAAATTGCGTACATAATTGCTCAAGGTTGGAGTCCAGTTATTGAGCATGTTCATCCAAGTGGGTGTATGCAAACTTATTGGTCTTATTGGAAACTCCCATTCTTTGGGGAAAAAGATCTTAACTTGATTGTGAGCGAATTAGAGGCATGCCATAGAGCATACCCTGATCATCATGTAAGAATCATCGGATACGATGCTTACACTCAAAGTCAAGGAACAGCTTTTGTAGTTTTCCAAGGACGTTAAAGCTACTTATCGTAGTTAATATCTTTCTCCAAAAAATTTTTTGGAGAAAGTTTTTCAAAAAAGTTTTTAAAGAATTTCAAACTTGAAGATTATGTCAAAAAAAACCAGCAGAGAGATTGCACTTGAAAGAAGAAAGGCGATGAGTGATAGCGGTAAAAAAGCTGCTGCTTATTCTTCTACTACCAAAGATAGAGTTCGATCTTCTCAAGATATAAATATTTCTGGGACTCAGTCTTCTCCTAATAATCATAATATTAATAAACCAGCTTCAAAACATATTCCAAAAACTCAGGTAAACAGAAATTCTTCAACAACTTTATCTAGTAAAGAGTTAGTAATAGAGAGGAGAAAAGCAATGTCTACACATGGGAAATCAGCTATAACTTCATCCGATAGAACCCGTACTGATGTTAAAAAAGAAAGTCCTGTAAACATAGTTAAATCAACTATAAATAAAAATCAAGAAAGTCAGGATTCAACTAGTACAGAATCTAAGCCCCTAAAACCCAACGTTAAGAGAAGAATTAATCAGAAGAGAAAGCCTATTACTAATACAAGCAGAGATATTGTTTTAGCGAGAAGAGAAGCGCAATCTAAGCATGGTAAATCAGCAACTAAACAAAATACCAGCGCCGCTTCTTTAGCTAGAAGGGGAGACCCAGATTTAAGTAGTAGAGAAATTTCTCAGAGAGTGAGAGAGTTAAGAAGTAAAACTGGTGCTACAGGCAAAAAAGGTAATGGTAAATGTAGACCATGTGGTCCAAATAAAAATGGTGCCAAACAAAATATTGCAGATGCTAGCTGGAAAGTTGGTAAAAGTGAAACTGATTCAGGTCAAATAGTGACTGGAACACAAGCTAATAGATCTGTAAAAACTACAGGTAATGAAGCAAGTACATGCAGAACAGTTACTGGCACCCAATACATGGGAGCAGAAGTTGTTGATCAATTTTGTCAAGATAGACCAAGTTATAAACAACCACTTAGATCTACTGTTACTACAACAACATCAGGAAATAAAGTGACTGGGAATGAAGTTGGTAGATCTGATAGGGTTACAGGCGATGAGCCAGGGACTTGTAAAAACCTTACAGGCACTGAATATGTATCTTCTAATCAATCACAGAAGTATTGTGGTGATGTTCCAAAAAATCCTTCGAAGGTTAAACACAGCACTACAACCGATGGATTAAAAGTATCTGGATCACTTCCTGGTAGATCAACTTTAGTTACTGGAGATGAATCAGGTTCTGGACATCAGTTAACTGGAGATCAATATCTTGGCTCTGAGCTAAATCCAAAAGGTAAAGCATCTGAAAAAGTAGGTAGTTACAACACTCTTAATGGGAATAATGTAACTGGTACAGGGGTTGGAAGATCAGACCATATGACAGGCAATGAACATGGGAGTTGTAAGAATGTAACTGGCGATGAGTACATAGGATCTCAACAATATGAGAAGTTTTGCGGTTCAAAACCAAAACCAGAAGCTAGAAAAGTAGGTTTAAGCCTTTCTTCAAAGTCAAATTTAATAAGCGGCACTATGACAGGAAGATCAGAAATAGTAACTGGAGATGAACCGGGTTCATGCAAAGTGTTAACAGGAACACCATACGCAGGCTTAGATCAGATTAATGAAAATTGTAGTACTGAGATTTCTGAAGATATGAAATCCCGATCAACAGTTAATTCTGGTAATAATTCAAATGCCAGACTTACAGGCCAGCAACCAGGAATTGGCGGAGTAATGACAGGTGCTAAGAAAGGCGCTTGTAAAAATCTAACAGGTACTCCCTATGTTGGTGGAGATCAGCTTTCACAAGCTTGTGATAATCCTCCATATGATACGGCTTATGCGAATCCGGAAAAGTCAGCAGGTAACTCTTGGAAGGAATTCTCTGTTAAATCACCATCAAGAGATAAATATTCTGAAAAAAATACTCAAGTTGTTACGGGTAATGAATATGAAAATGGTTCGAAGGTGACAGGACCCTTTGATATGGCAGTTGATAAGGTCACTGGTACTGAAAAATTTAGATTTGAACCGAATAAGAATATTACTTATAAACAAAAAATGGAAATTGAAGAGGTAGATCGTGCTACAAAGACACCAGAAAAAAGAGTCGCATCAAGGATTACTGGTGAAGGACAATCAGTGGGAAACGTAACTGGTGATGATTGGGATCGAGGTGATAAGGTAACAGGCACAGAGGGAGCTTCTTCGAGAAAGCGAAATCCATCAAGAGCAGGATTAATGAGTGCAATGCCCTCTATGGAAGTTAAAAGAAATGAGGAAACAGAAAAACCAGATTTCTTGATAACTGGTTCTAGTGGGAATACTCGTGAAGGACAACTTGTTACCTTTTCAGGCGGTGCAAGAGGTTAAGTAAATAATGCCTTTAAGAGGACTGGCTAAAGCCAAAAACTTCACATTGGGGCCAACCGCTCCAATGAAAACTTTTACTGAAAATATCCATATACAAACTAAAGAATCAAATAATTTACGAAATTCTGGAAGGTCTCATAAATTAACCAATAATATTCAAAATGAAAATTTATTTAGGTATGAAAGCAAAATAAAAAGTGATTTTGACGAGATTGTTCCAACTCTAAAAGAAATTGCCCGAATTCAACATCATGAAGATTTTATAAATAAGGCTCAGAAAATATCAAGAAAAAATTTGGGAATAGATTTACCCCTACATGTATTAGATAAATCTTGGGTTAAACCTCTTGATATGAGAGCTTTATATGCATGGTGTGCTTTCAAACAGCATGAGAAACTTAGCGACAATTTTTTTAACAATGATCCACTTGAAGGCTCTACTGGAAGTAGGGATGCGGAAGACTTCGAAAAATTTCTTTTAGATTGTGGAATACATTTACTTGATATAACGCCTTGTTCAGATGGAAGATTAGCTCATTCAGTTGCTTATGTAATGAGAATACCTTTTAGTTCAGTAAGAAGAAGATCCCATGCTGGGGCACTGTTTGATATTGAAAATACCGTTAATCGATGGATAAAAACTGAACATAAAAGATATAGAGAGAATGTTCCTAATGAAGCCCATAAAGATACCAGGTACTTAAAAGTTATAACTTATCATTTTAGTTCAGTAGATCCTTTGCATCAGGGATGCGCAGCTCATGGGAGTAATGACGAGTTAGCTGCAGCAGAAGGTAGAAATAAACTATATGCTTTCAAAGAGGCTGTAGAGAATAGCTTTTGCTGCGGAGCTTCTGTGGATTTAATGTTAATTGGACTTGATACAGACACTGATTCATTAAAAATACATTTATCAACTAGCGATGGCGGTATAAATTTAGAAAAAACTATTTCTACATTAGAAATTTATAATTCAACAATAAATTTTTCAAAAGAGGATGCGGAAAGAGAAATTTGTCAGACAATTTCTAAGCAATCTTCAAAAGATAAACTCTGTGGGCTGGAAAAATTCACTTATAAATTAATTGTCAATAATATTTCTCAAATTGATTATGTTAAAAGTTTTCATAATGGTTCTTATGAAGATATTGGACATGCAGAGAGGTTCATTGGAGTAGGTATAGGTTTTAAAGAAGTACATCTCAGGAATTTAACTTATTTTGCCCATTTAGATACAGTCGAAGAAGGGGCTCCAGATTTAGATGTAGGAGTGAAGATTTTTACTGGATTGAATGTTTCTCAAGATCTACCTATTCCGGTAGTAATAAGATTTGATTATTCTGGCAAAGTACCTGGCGCAAAAGAAAGGGCAATAAATGATTGTGAAAGAGTTAATAATGCGATATCAATTAGATATAGAAATTTAGTTGATCAAGGTTTGTTACATACTTGCTCTACTATTAGAGATAGGGACAACATTCATTCCGCACAAATTATTGGAATGTCTTTAGATAAAAAAACAGAGGAGGCTCACTAATTATGTTAATTTGCAAGGTTGTAAAACCACTTGTTTCTACTAATAGGATTCCTGGCTTTGAACATAAACATCTGCAGGTTGTACTAGATGGTTCTTCTAGTAAAGTTGCAGTTGATGCTGTTGGCTGTAAGCCAGGAGATTGGGTTATTTGTGTTGGAAGTTCTGCAGCTAGGGAAGCGGCTGGAAGTAAATCTTACCCTAGCGATTTAACGATTGTTGGAATAATTGATCATTGGGATCCTGACAATTCATAAAAAGGAGGATATAAATTGTGGAAATTATGAAGGTATTAGGAAGGATGGTATGCACTCAAAGAGTCGCTGGCTTAGGTCATATGAATTTACGAATTTTAGAGAATAATAAAGGAAAGAAATTAGTTGCGGTTGATCCTGTTGGAGCTAGAGAAGGTAACTGGGTTTTTACTGCTAGTGGCTCTGCCGCTAGATTTGCATGCCCTAATCCAGAAGTTCAAACCGATTTGACAATTGGCGGTATTATTGATTACTGGGAAAGTGACTAAAAATTTTAACTTCAAAATTTTATTGAGAAACTTTGTTGAAGGTATAGTGTAATTAGTATTGAAAAAAGAATTTAATGTGGAATGAAAGAGAATCACCTTTGAGGATTGAAAAAAGATTTGAATTTGATCAATACTCAAAAATTAGTAAATTCATGGAGAAAATCGAGAAATTATGCAAAGAAAAGGATATCTATCCAAATATCAGCTTCGGTAGGAATTTTATAAGTCTTTCAATATTTTTAGACAATAAAGAAATATCAGACAAAGAAAAAGTCTTTTCAATGGATATTGATAAATTTTATTTAGAAGATTAGTCTTTTTTAATAATTATTTGGCTTTGCAATATCTCTTTTGATTAAAGCCATTAAATATGTTGGAGCTTTATATCTACCAGGTAAACATCTATTTAAAGTTTCAAGATGACTCCAACACACTGTCTTTTCTATATCTTTAATTGAATTTCCTTTTAAAATTAATAGTCTAAGAGCTTTGCAAAATAAAGGATAACCTGCTTCTAGTTCATCTATATTAAGCTTTGCTGCTGACATAGATCAAAGATGAATATCACTAATAATCTATACAACTATGGTGCACAATTGGTTCATATTTCAAATTTCTAAATATTTAGAAATTAATCTAGAAATGCGACGCAATCTATTTCAACTAAAACTCCTTTTGGTAGAGATGAAACTTCCACACAGGCCCTTGCTGGAGGATTCTCAATATTAAAAAAATCACTATATATTTTATTGACAATTTGAAAATTACTTAAGTCCGTTAAGTAAATAGTTGTTTTTATGACGTCTTCTATTTTTGCTCCACCAGCTTTAAGAACTTCTTCGAGATTTTTTAAAACTTGAATAGTTTCTTTCTCTATATCACCTAAACATGTTATTTCATTTAAAGCTGGGTCTATAGCAATTTGACCAGAACAATAGATAAAATCCCCAGCTTTTATTGCTTGATTATAAGGTCCGACTGGATCTGGAGCATTTGTTGTTTTAATTACTTGTTTGGGGGACATTTGTTTAAGAAGATACCTATCTATTTAAACCCATAAATCTTTATTTGTTCTTAAAAAAGTAAATTCCTCTAAATTTTTTGCTCTTAAGAAAAGGTTTATTTTCATCTCTTCATCAAGTAAAAATGGAATTGTCAATTCATTAAGAGAAAGTTTTTTTTCAACTTCTGAAAGTTTATTTTTTATATCTTGATCTTTTGGCTTGAGATTCAATGCCCACAACATATTTTCCCTTGTATATTCATGTGCACAATATATGAGAGTATTTTTTGGTAAAGATTTGATTCTTTCTAGTGAAGAATACATTTGTTGATAAGTCCCCTCAAAAATTCTCCCACAGCCTCCAGAAAATAATGTGTCACCAATAAAAAGAACAGGATTTTCTCCATTCAAAAAGAAGGCAATATGTGAGCTTGTATGTCCTAATACTTCAATTGTTTTTATTTCTTCATCTAAAATACTCAAAGTTTCTCCATCCTCTACAGATACATTTTGAAAAGGTATTCGCTTTTTTTCTTTGGAAGAAGCAATCACTTTTACATTTGGCCATCTTTCAATAAGAGACTTCGTTCCTCCAATATGGTCTGAATGATGATGAGTTTGCAAAATAGCTTCTAATTGGAAATTGTTTTCATTTATATATCTAATAACTGGTTCGTGAACAGATGGATCTACAACCACAACAGATTTATCTTTTACCAACAACCAAATGACGTTATCACTTAAAACTCTAAGTCCGATTATATTTCGAGCTTTATTAAATTCCATTGTTAACTTAGAATGAAGAATCTTTGGAAGAAATTGATCTATGTTTACTATAGCTTTACCAAAAGGAGCTCTGTTAAAAGATTCAATTTCAACTTTTAAGAGAGCTGGGTTAGATTTCTCAGATGCCTTGGACGAAAATAATAGATCATTAACCTTTGAATCAAATTGTAAACGAGCAAAAGCTTTATTAGTGAGAAATGGAGATGTGCCTGTTTATGTAAGTTATGGTCAGGCTGATTTGGGTATTGTTGGGTATGACGTTTTACGAGAATCTGAATTAAAAGTCGCAAAGTTATTAGATTTAGGATTTGGCGGTTGTCATATGTCGTTGGCGGTTAAGAAAAATAGCAATTATTCAAAACCAACTGATCTTCCAGCAAATTGTAAAGTAGCAAGTAAATTTATTAAAACAGCAAGATCTTATTTTGAAGAATTAAATATTCCTGTAGAAATAGTTCATTTGACTGGATCAGTCGAGCTTGGTCCTATTACAGGTATGGCAGAGGCAATAGTTGATTTGGTGGCAACCGGAAAAACTCTTAAAGAAAATGGTTTAATTAAAATAGATGATCTTTATTACTCGACTGCAAGACTAATTGGAAATCCTTTATCTATGAGGTTAGATGATGATCATCTCAGAGATACTATTTTATCAATAGAATCAACTAATGCTTTATAGAAGATTAGCTAAATGTTTTTTAAAGATTTTAGAAGGATTAAAAAGTTAGGTAAATATTTAACTAAAGATAAAAGAACAATCTATCTAATCTTGATAGTTTTGTTACCTGTTTCTTTCTCTGGAGCAATTCAACCATTATTAGTTGGTCAAGCCATTACTATTCTAAAGAACGAAACTACAGATGTTTGGCTAAGTAAAACTTTCTTTGGGCAGTCAATAAATGCCATAATCCTAACCTTATTTATAACTGTATTATTCAGATTAGTTTTGCAGGGATACCAAACTTACAATATCCAAGCAGTGGGACAACGTTTGACAGCAAGAATAAGAAGAGAACTTTTTGATCATTCAATATCTTTATCTCTTAAGTATCACGATAAAATGCCTGTAGGGAAATTATTAACGAGATTAACAAATGATGTTGATGCTTTAGCCGAGGTTTTTGGTAGTGGGGCAGTTGGAGTCATTGCTGACTTCGTCAGTCTGATAGTAATTTCATTGACAATGCTGACAATTGATAGAGGTCTTGCCATTTTATTACTTTTGACTCAAATCCCAGTTTCATATTTTATTATTTGGCTTCAAAAACGTTATAGAAGAGCCAATTATCAAGTAAGGGAAGAATTGTCTCAACTCAACTCTGATTTTCAAGAGAATCTTCAAGGTTTAGAAGTCGTTCAGATGTTTAGAAGAGAGGCTTTTAATAGCAAGAAATTTTCCAAAACTGGAGTTGCTTATGAGAAAGCAGTCAATGGAACAATATTTTATGACAGTAGTATTTCGGCATTTATTGAGTGGATTTCTCTTGCCGCAGTTTCCTTGGTTTTGGCAGTTGGAGGTTATCTTGTTACTTCTGGAAATATTGGTTTAGGAACATTAACAACTTTTATTTTATATTCCCAAAGACTTTTTGAACCTCTTAGGCAACTTGCAGAAAGATTTACTCAAATACAAGGAGGTTTAACAGCTGTAGAAAGAATAAACGAATTATTGGATGAAGAAATACAGATTAAGGACTCTACTTCCGCAAAACATTTTTTAGAAAATTCTAAAAATGTAAATAAAAAATTTAAGGGCAAAATTGAGTTCAAGAATGTTAATTTTTTCTATAACGAAGGAGAACATATTATAAAAAATTTATCTTTCATGATCAATCCAGGCGAGCATGTGGCTTTTGTAGGGCCAACTGGTTCAGGTAAAACCACCATAATAAGACTTTTATGTAGATTATATGAGCCTCAGTCAGGTCAAATTTTAATCGACGACATAGATATCAAAGATATTCCTATTGCAACTCTTAGAAATATGTTGGGAGTAGTTTTGCAAGATACCTTTATCTTTAGTGGAAATGTAGCAGATAATTTAAAACTAAATTCCAATCTTGACAATCTTGAATTAGAAAATCTTTGTAACGAATTAGGGTTAGATAATTTATTACAAAAATTACCAGAAGGTTTGAACACCTCACTAAGAGAAAGAGGGGGGAATCTCTCTTCTGGAGAGAGACAACTTCTTTCAGTAGCTCGAGTAGCGATTAGAAATCCTGTTGTTTTAATAATGGACGAAGCAACAGCGTTTATGGATCCCTCTACAGAGGCTACTTTGCAGAAAGATCTTGAGAGAATTCTGTCAAAAAGAACAGCATTAGTTATAGCTCACAGATTAGCCACTATTGAAAGTTCTGATAAGATTTTAGTCTTAAAAGGGGGCGCATTAGTTGAAGAGGGAACACATAGTGAATTGAGATTGAAAAAGGGTTTATATTTTCAGCTCTCTGAGCTTCAACAAAAAGGATTCGTGAATTTTTAATGATTTTTAGAAACCAAGGATCGTTAATAAAAAAAACAAACAGTATATCAGGGGATGAGCTGATAGATCTCTATGGTTTAAATTCTTATGAGTTCACTCAAACAAATAAAGAAGAAATATTTGTATGTAGTAAAAATAAAGATTTAGATCTAATAGAACTAGATCAACTTTTGCAAACTGTTGGTTGGAGCAGAAGACCGATAAGGAGGGTAAAAAGAGCTTTAGATTTTAGTATTTTGGTTGTTGGGTTATGGCGTCATGATGATAAATTCCCAAGACTAGTAGGATTTGCAAGATGTACTGGCGATGGAATTCTAGAAGCAACAGTTTGGGATGTGGCTATTAACCCTGTCTATCAAGGACTTGGATTGGGGAAAGAGTTAATGAAATATGTCCTAAAAGAATTGAAAAATATTGGAATTTCTAAAGTAACCCTTTTTGCTGATGCCGAAGTTGTTTCATTTTATAAAAGACAAGGTTGGACATTAGAGCCTAAAGGCTCAAAATGTGCTTTTTGGTATGCAAATTAATTATTTTTTGTAGTACTCAGAATATATAGATCGTAACGATTCGCCTTTTAACCATCTTCTTCTAAACTGCCAGTTCCTAATTGCTTGGAGAAAAATATTAGTTCTTTCCCATTTTCTTGAACTTATAAAAATAGGTAAATTTAATTGTTTTAAATCTTTTTTTTTGTTTAATCTCCTTAAAAAATCAACATCTTCCATCAAAGGTATTTTTCTAAAACCATTATTCTTAAAGTAGGTAGTTCTATGAATAATCAAACCCTGATCACCATACGGTTGTTTAAAAAATTTACTTCTAAAATTCACGAGGATTTCGAGAACTCTATAAATTATCTTTTTGTGATTAATTTTGAATTCAAAATAGTAAATACTATTCTTATTTCCCTTTAAAAATGAATTTATTTTTTTAAACCAATCATGAGTTAATCTTGTGTCTGCATGTAAAAATATGAGCCACTCTCCTTTTGAATTTTTAGCTCCAATATCTAATTGTAAACCTCGATTCCTTTCTTTAGATATAAATACTTTCGCTCCATAAATATTTGCTACATCGATAGTTTTATCTTTACTTCCAGAATCAACAATTATGATTTCGCCCTCTTTCTGAATACTTGATAAGTCTGAAAGCAATAATGGCAAATTACTAGCTTCATTAATAGTTGGTATGATAATTGAAATTTTTGACAAGTCGATTACTTTCTATTTTCAATATCAATAATTGTATCTATATCAATTTTTTTATCTAAAAACTTATATTTTAATTTTTTTGAAGCAAAATTATCAATCGTATTTTGAAGAACATTTTCTGTCCCCCACTTTATGTTTATAAAAGGTAAATATGTATGTGACAACATTATTTTCTCTGATAAACCAATAAGCCAATATCCTCCATCGTTAGATGGTCCTAAAATAAGATCATTATGTTGAAGCTCTTTCAGAGTATTTAATAAATCTTGATGGCATAAGTCTGGAAGGTCAGTACCAATAAAAATAATATTTTTGATCTTATGTCTTGCACAAAATTTTTTGTTGATAATGATTTGCCGTTTCATTTTTTCTCCCAAGCAGCCTTTCCCCTGCAAATTAAATTTTGTGATGCCTAATTCTCTAGACCATTTTCTACAATTTTCTACTCCCAAACCAGTAATGGCAATAGAAATATCAAGCAGTTTATTTTCTTGAAGAAATTTTGCGACCGAAATTGTATGTTTGGTCATTACACTTTGTACTTTCGCCGAATTACTTTTACCTATATCTTTTGATAATCGTGTTTTGCATCTTCCAAAACCATGCCATTTCGCCATGATAATAAGTAATGCTTTATCCAATAATTTATTGAAACTTAAAATAATTATATGCCTATTAAAAAATATAAAATTTATTTTTATAAATTTAGTCGATACTTTGTTAAATAATTTTAAATTTGTCGTGATCTTGTGATTTGATAATGGCCAATTATTAAATTCCAACTAGATTAATAATCTAGAGAATAAAACTTTGCAAGCAACTAATCCTATTTGGGCGGAAGTTCAACAATCACTCCAAAAAACTTTAAGTAAGCCTTCATTTGAGACATGGATAAGGCCTGCTAAATTTAATTGTTTTGAAAATGGCTTATTAACTTTAATCGCCCCAAATACATTTTCTAGTGATTGGTTGAGAAAGAACTATTGTGAAACTATTGAAAAAGCTGCAAAGGAAATCTGCGGTCATGATGTAAAAGTTGTTTTTAAATCTGAAACGAATACAAGCAGCGATTTAACAAATGAAGATAAACCTAACGAACAGAACGTTCATCATAAAGCAAGATCTTTGTCTAGTAATAACCAAAATAATTCTTCAAAAAATCAATTCAAAAATCCTAATGGTTTAAATTTACGCTACGTATTTAAAAGATTTGTTGTAGGTCCAAATAGTAGGTTGGCTCATGCGGCAGCTTTAGCCGTTGCCGAATCTCCTGGGAGAGAATTCAATCCATTATTTATTTGTGGAGGAGTAGGTCTTGGTAAGACTCATTTAATGCAAGCAATAGGTCATTATCGAGTAGAAATAGATCCGGAAGCAAAAGTTAAATATGTATCTACAGAGACTTTTACAAATGATGTCATTAGTGGTATTCGAAGAGATGGAATGACAGCTATTCGAGATAAATATAGAAATGTAGATTTGATTTTAATAGATGATATACAGTTCTTAGAAGGCAAAGAGTATACACAGGAAGAATTCTTTCATACTTTTAACGCACTTCACGAATCAGGAAGTCAAATAGTTATTGCAAGTGACAGACCACCAAGTCAATTATCGGGAATTCAAGAGAGATTAATTTCTAGGTTCTCAATGGGTATGACCGCAGATATTCAACCACCTGACCTTGAGACGAGGACAGCCATCCTTCAAAAAAAGGCAGAACAAGAGAGGATGAGTCTTCCAAGAGATTTAATTCAATTTATAGCAGGAAGATTCACTTCTAATATTCGAGAATTGGAAGGAGCATTTACTAGAGCTGTTGCATTCGCATCAATAACAGGCTTGCCAATGACAGTTCAATCAATTGCTCCAATGCTTGATCCTAATAGTGTTGGAGTAGTTGTTACTCCAAAACAAGTTATTAATAAAGTTTCAGATTTCTTTAAAGTTTCTACTGATGAATTGATCAGTTCAAGTAGGAGAAAACCAGTAAGCCAAGCTAGACAAATAGGTATGTATCTTATGAGGCATAGTACGGATCTAAGCCTACCAAGAATTGGAGATGAGTTTGGTGGTAAGGACCATACAACAGTTATGTATGCTATTGAACAAGTTGAAAAAAAATTATCTATTGATCCAAATATTGCAAGTCAAGTTCAAAAAATAAGAGATTTACTTCAAATAGATTCAAGAAAAAATTTATAGTTTTACTAATAACTAGAAATAAAATTTATAGGATCTTGATCATATCTATGCCTGGAAGGTATCTTGTCTATTTCATTGATATCACTGAGCGATTCAATTTTATTTAATGATTGCCTTAATAACCTTGCTGAAATAATTGGCATATCTCTTGGAACTGAGATTCTATTTTTTAAGTATCTTAGAGAGATTCCTGAAAGTTTTTTAGGGATTAATACTTCACCTGTGATCATATAGCTCAAAGCTGATCTCAATGATTCGTCAAAGGATTCTTCATTGTATGGGTTTACCTTTAGTAAATTGTCTTTATGCTTTATCACTCTTTTAAGAGCAATTATTGCATAGTATTTTGACTCATAATTTTGGTTTAATTCAAAATTACCTAAACCCTCCCCAGTATCTATTAGCTTAGAGAAAGTAATCTGTTGTTCATTGCTTTCTTTATAGCATCCCCCCATTTGTGGGGGTAAATCATGAGAATGAGTATGAAAATCTCCTTGAGTGCCTCTATAAGCACTTGCACCCTCAAAAAGGGTAAGCCAGTTATCTATATGACGGTAATTAGATCTTAAATTAAACCCTTTATAATAAATAAGTGACGCATTCATTCTCTCCATATAGGGAATAAAAATTATATCTCCAACACCAGGCTCAATATCACCCGTGTTAGAAACTGATGGATCAATAAAACCTGATTTTGAGCTTCTTAAGATTTCATCGAGTTTAGAAATGGATTCTTTAAATCTTTTTTTTCTAAAAGAGTTATCTATAAAATTAAAGCTTTCTCGGCAGAGCCAATTACACCAGGATCTGAAAATTTCTCTTTCTAATTCTCGAGTTTTGATAAGGTGACTAGATGTTATAAAAGATCCAAGTGCTCCAAATTTATTTTCTAAAAAAGCTATGATATCGTCGCTTTCAGTTATAACTTGCCCTTTAAATTCAATTGCAGGTAATTTACCCGATCTAACTTTTTCAAGGAACCAACTTTCTTTTTGGCCGTAGCAAAACATATTTACTTTCTTGACTCTGTATGGAATTTTCTTAAATTCGAGCCATAACCATATCTTCTGACAGTATGGACACCAAGAATGCCTATCCCTATAGAAGGTAACTAATACATCATTTTCACTATGTCCAAATAATCTTAAATTTGCGTAGGAATTATTTATACCATGGACTCTATCAAGATCTTCAACTTCAAATTTTTTTAAATCATCCCATGTCAAAATCCCATTCATTGTTTGAATTAAAGCTATAAACTAACGTTATAGTAATTGATTAAAAAAAGTCTTGAAATTTGAATTTGATTTAATTGTTGTTGGCGCTGGATCTGGAGGACTCGCGGCGGCTAAACGTGCTGCTAGTTATGGAGCCAAAGTCGCAATCATAGAAGCAAATCAAATAGGAGGAACTTGTGTGATAAGGGGCTGTGTACCTAAGAAATTAATGGTTTATGCAGCCAAAAGTAAAAAAAATATGGATTCTTCTGAAGGATATGGATTGAAAAATGAAGGTATTAGTTTTGAATCAAATATTTTGTTGAAGAATGTTCGAGAGGAGGTTTCTAGATTAAGTAATTTACATAGAAATTCTTTAAAGAAGTTGAATATAACTATTTTTGAAGGCTTAGGGAGATTTATTACTCAAAATGAATTAGAAATTATTTGTTCAAACACAAAGAAAATTACAAACAAAATAAGTTCAAAAAAAATTCTTATTTCAGTTGGAGGTAAACCAAAGAAATTAAATATTCCTGGGGTAGATTTGGCATGGACTAGTGATGATATTTTTGAATTAGAAAAGTTTCCCAAATCTATATTAATAGTAGGAGGTGGATATATTGCTTGTGAATTTGCTTCTATTTTCAGAAATTTAGGTACTGAAGTAACTCAATTAATTAGAGGTCAACATTTACTTAATGGTTTTGATGAGGATCTTTCTTCATGCCTAGAGGAATCACCTACTTTTACTGAAATTAATATAATATCCAATACTCAATTAAAGTCTATCAAGAAAGTAAATGGAAATCTGGAATCTAACCTAGACTCGGGAGATAAAATCCTAACTAATAATATCCTTATTGCTACAGGAAGAGAACCAAATCTTTTGCCTTTAAATTTGGATTTTTTAAATCTAAAGATGGATGGCCAATATTTAGATGTCGATGAACTTAATCAAACAAGCAACGCAAATATTTTTGCAGTTGGCGATATCATAAATAAGCCAAACTTAACTCCAGTAGCAATAGAACAAGGGAGAGTTTTTTCGGATAATTTTTTTAATGACCAAAAAAGAAATGTAAATTATGAATATATCCCTAAGGCCGTTTTTACTATTCCAGAAATTTCAACAGTTGGCTTAAGTGAGAAAAGAGCTAAAGAAATTTACTTTGAGAAAAATATAAAAATTTTCAAATGCAAATTTACCCCTATGTCTAATACCTTTAAAAAGAATAAATCAAAATGTATGTTGAAGATTGTAGTTCATAAGCTAACTGACAAAGTCCTAGGATGTCATATGTTTGGAGAAACATCGTCTGAAATTATTCAAATGGTATCAATTTCATTAAATGCAGGGATAACAAAAAAAGACTTTGATATTACTATGGCTTTGCACCCAACTATCTCAGAAGAATTTGTGACTATGTATGGATAAAATTATGAATTAGAAAATTTTAATTTTTCTTGAATAATCAGAAATACTATAAGTAATGCAAAGTAAATAAATAAACCTATCCTTAATTCAGAAAGGAAGTTAAATTCATTCAGGAAAAGTATCTTATCGAGAATGTAGAAAATATAAAGATTAAGCAAAATAAATCCTTCAATTCTTGTGATTTTCCCTTTGCTCCAGAAAATTGGTAAGCATGCAAAGGTAGTTAAAACCATAAAAGGTAAGTCAACTTTTATTAGACTCTGTTCAATTACTAAACCTTTAAATCCTGAAAAAATACTGCAACTTCCAAGGATTAAAAGTTGATTGAGTAAATTACTTCCTATTACATTCCCAATCGCAAGATCTGTTTTGCCTTTAAATGCAGCAATTATTGAAGTTACTAATTCTGGCAAAGATGTCCCAGTTGCGACGATAGTTAAACCAATAACAATTTCATTTACACCCAAAAGAGTAGCGAGCGTTTGAGAACCATTTACTAAAATATTTGAACCAAAGCTTAAAAGAAATATTCCCAATATTAACTTTAGTAAAATATTCACTATCCCTTTATAGTTATCTTTTAATTCTTCTATCTCTGGTTCAGCATCTTTTGTCTCCTCCGCTTTCTCATTGATGGTATTGATTTCCCATATTGTATTTAAGATTAAACAAAATATTAGAAATACCCCTGCTTGCAATGTTAATAAGCCTGTGGATGACATAGCCCATACTGCACAAGAAATTGCCATTAAAAGAGGCACATCTCTTCTGACTATTCTGCTTTTTACTTTAAGAGGTGTTATCAATGAGCTTATGCCCAAAACAACGAGAACATTAAAAATATTGCTTCCAATTACATTGCTTGCCGCAAGCGAATCACTGCCTTTTAAAATTGAACTCAAACTTACCAACAACTCAGGAGAGCTTGTTCCAAGAGAAACAACTGTCAAACCAATTACTATTTGAGGTATTCCTAAAATTAAAGATAAAAATATGGCTCCTTGAATAAAGAACTCTCCTCCAGCAAAAAGTAGAACTACGCCTAAAATTATTTCAATTATTGGAAATAAAAAATCACTCATATTTAGGATTTAATTTAGATAATAAAAACTTTCATAATTGGTTAATAACTATCCTCGAATATCTATAATTTATTGTCAATTTTAATTTGCTGTTAAAATTGATTAAATCGAAAAAATTTTGAAGACTTTAAACATAATAAAACCTGATGATTGGCATTTACATTTAAGAGAAGGTCTTGTATTAAAAAATATCATTCAGTTTACTTCGAAATATTTTGGAAGAGCCATTGTTATGCCAAATACTAAAAGTCCCATAACATCAGTAAATAGCGCTATTTCTTACAGGGAATCTATTGTTGAAGCGTTACCAGAAAGTTCTAAGTTTGAACCATTAATGACAATTTATCTTACAGATGACACTGATAAAGGGGAACTAATTAGTGGTTTTAAAAATAATGTTTTTTTTGCGGCAAAATTATATCCTGCTAATGCCACAACAAATTCCAGTCATGGAGTCAGGAAAATAGAAAATCTTTATAAGATCTTTGAATTAATGCAAGATTCTGGAATGCCTCTTTTAATTCATGGGGAAGTGACTGATTCTGAAGTAGATGTATTCGATAGAGAAGAAGTTTTCATAGATAAAGAACTCTCTCAAATAACTAAAAGATTCCCAAAATTAAAAATCGTTCTTGAACATATAACCACCTCTTACGCAGTGGATTTTGTGCAAGAAAATAATATTGGGGCAACTATTACTCCCCATCATTTGCATATAAATAGAAATGCAATGTTTTTTGGAGGCTTAAATAGTGATTTTTACTGCTTACCAGTTGCTAAGAGGGAAAATAATAGACTCGCTTTGAGGAGAGCAGCAACAAGTGGGAAAAAATGTTTTTTCTTGGGGACTGACTCTGCTCCACACCTTAGGAAGTGGAAGGCTTTTTGTGGATGTGCAGGCATTTTTAATTCACCAGTAGCAATAGAAAGCTACTTAACAGTTTTCGAAGAGGAGGATGCTCTAGATAATTTTGAAAAGTTTGCAAGTTTGAATGGCCCTAATTTTTATAATGTCCCACCAAATAAAGAAAAATTAAAATTAGTTTCTAGACCTAACAAAATTAAAGAATATATTGATGTTGTTGAAGGAAAAAATATTGTCGGACAAATAAAACCATTTCATGCAGGTGAAACTTTACAATGGCAAGTAGAAGGAATAGTAAATTAAAAAATTTTATCTAATCTGACAATTAAAAGTCTAAATATTCCAATTTTTCTTTGTTGAATGGGTTAATTTCAGCTACGCTTAGAAAGCGCTAATTCTTTTGGGAGTATGGCAAAATTGGTAGACGCGCCGGACTTTAAAACAAACCGAATTATGAATATATTAAGTACAGCATATATAGGGATTAGGTGAAAACTCATTCTCTTTCTTAATTTATAAACTATCCACATTGGTAGGATTATCCAACATATATCTAGCTCGGTCTGAGGAGTGAAAATCCCAAATTCATTTATTCTTGGAATTCTTTTGATAACTTAATTTCCGCATTTGTTTGAAACTTAAAAGCAATATTTTCTAATTTCTCTAATCTTTCAAGAAGTTTTGCATTTTGAGAAATGATTTCATTATTCTTAGTCTTTAATTCTTCATTATTTTTTTCAAGTTTAGATATTTTTAGATCCATATCTTTTTTCTGGTTGATTGAAATCTGAGTGGGTTTTATAGATTTTCCTAACTTCCATACAAACCCAGCCCTCGCAGAAAAAGTATCTTCAAAATCACCTACATAATCTTGCCCTGGCATTATCGTCGATGCAGCATAGTTAATTGAGAGTTTTTCATTTAACCTAGAAGCGCACCCACCCGAAAAAGCAAAATCACCTCCATGAGTTCCAGTTCCTAAACCACAAGCAAGGGTTGTATCAGAAGGAACCGTTGGTAAACCTGTTAAGGCAGCACTCAATGCTCCAACATTATTAATTGATTGCTCCACATCTCTTCCGTTTATTAATAATTTAGTTCCTTTACTTACATCGATATTTATTGCATTACCATTTTCATCTTGAGCATAAAGTTTCTGCACTCCATCCTCCTCTTTGGTTATTAATGAATTTTTACCAATATGAATTTCTCCATTGTCTTTTTTAGTAATAAGTGGATCCCCGTCAATAATTACCCCTTCTTGACTTATTATTGTTTCCCCAAATCTTGCGTTGACATTACCGTACTCTCTTATAATCGCGTTATTTTCTCTATTTCCATAGTAAGAGTAGCTATCATACCACTGTGCTACTTCTTCAGGTGCTATGCCTAAAGTCTCATCAGTAGGAGAAACTGTTACTTCCTCTCCCCTACTAAAAGTGCCTCCACTTAAAGAATATTTATATTGCTTATAAGTACCGGAATCAGCATCTTTCACCTTAAGAATAATAGTGTTTTTATCTATAGAATGATTTTTATCATTTATTGAATAATCCACTTTATTCCAAATAGGATAGCCAAAATTTGTTGCACAACTTTCATTGTCATTCATACAGAATCTTTTAATAAATGTCGCAGATTCTCTTGAGCTATTTATTGTATATAAATCCCAAAAATTTGTATCTGCTATTCCATCTCCATTCCCATCTCCCTTGGGTGGAGTTTTTACTGCCCAATAATCCCAATCGGCTTTTGCTGAATTTGCACCAAAAAAAATTGTTGAACTAATTAATGATGTAAATAATAATTTCTTCATAATCATCATCTTTTCTCTTTTTATTACTTATAAAAATTAGATCTTTCAAGGTTATGTTTAATTATATTTATAAATAATATGGTTATCCAGCGTGTCTACTGTTTCCCGAAAAGTGTAAATTTTCCAATTTTTCTTGGTTAAATGGGATACTTTCAGCTACGATTAGTAAGCGCAAATTCCTTTGGGAGTGTGGCGGAATTGGTAGACGCGCCGGACTTAAAATCCGTCGAGCGATTTAGCTCGTGGGGGTTCAAGTCCCCCCACTCCCACTATTTAATTATTTATTTTTAGTTCTGACGATAACTTCCAATAGTTGTTATGTTTTAACTAAGCAACCATAAATTAAAATGGAAAGTTTTTTCAATAATTCATTCGCTACTTTAATTGCTTATATCGGAATTATTTCTACCTATTTATTGGTTATCCCATTGTTACTATTTTACTGGATGAATAATAGATGGAATATTATGGGCAAATTTGAAAGATTAGGAATTTATGGCCTTGTATTTCTTTTCTTTCCAGGTTTAATTTTATTCTCTCCGTTTTTAAATCTCAGACTAAAAGGAAGTGGTAAAGGGTAAATAATTGACTAAAGGAAAAGTTATACAAATAGGTTTATTTATTTCATTAATAGGATTAATTAGTTATAAATTTGCACCACGAATTGGGATCGACAATTTTACAGCCACTACTCTCTCAAGTTGCATCTTGATTTTGGTTGTTATTACTTGGGTCACATCTTATGTTTATAGAGTTATAAATGGAAAAATGACTTTTATGGAACAAAGGAAGCGTTATAGAAAAGAGTATGAAAAAGTTGTTAATGATAAACTAGAAACCAAATTCAACTCATTGTCAAAGGAAGAGCAGCAAAAACTAATGGAAGATTTAGAAAAAAATACATAAATTTTTCATAGAAAAATATCTAAAAATCATGAAAGATAACAAAATGCAAATTACTAAAAATGAATCTTTATCTAAGGTAGATGAGATGTTTTGTGAGTTAAAAAATAATAAAAAATTAGCTTTGATGCCTTTTATAATGGCTGGAGATCCCAATATTGAAATAACGTCTGAGATCTTATTAAAGTTGCAAGAAAATGGAGCTGACCTTATTGAATTAGGTATCCCTTATAGCGACCCTCTTGCAGATGGACCTGTTATTCAATTGGCGGCCTCGCGAGCCCTAAAGTCAGGGACTAGCCTAAGAAAAGTAATTCAACTTTTAGAGTCTTTAAAAGGTAAATTAAATATTCCCATCATCCTTTTTTCTTACTTAAATCCATTACTATGCTATGGCTTTGAAAATTTTTGTGAGATGGCATCTAATGCTGGAGTTTCTGGACTAATAGTTCCTGATCTCCCTCTAGAAGAAGCTTATAAATTTTCTAAAATAGTTAGTAACCATTCTATGGACTTAATTTTATTGGTAGCTCCAACTACTCCTTTTGAAAGAATGAAACAAATATCAAATAATACAAAAGGCTTTACTTATTTAGTAAGTGTTACAGGTGTCACTGGTGAGAGAAACAAAATGGAAAATAGAGTAGAAAATCTTATCTCTAAATTAAAAGATGTAACTATCAATCCAATCGCTGTTGGTTTTGGAATATCCACTCCAGAACATGTTAATAAAGTTCGTGAGTGGGGCGCAGATGGTGTAATTATTGGGAGTGCATTTGTAAAACGAATCTCTAGTTCAAGTGAAAAGGATGTTGTCGAGCATGTTGGTAAATTTTGTAAAGAAATGCGTTTAGCTGCTGATCAAAAAAAATAAATACGAAGAAAATTTATTAATTAAAAGAATCAATTATAGAAAAATTTATTAAAAACAATTTAGTCTAATTTATTTTTATTGTCTTTAAGATTCTTCTGTGGGTAATAATCTGATTTGTTTTCTTCCGAGCTTAATTTCGAATTCATCACCTGCTTTTAAATCAAGAAGTGTTGTATATGCTTTCCCAATCAGAAGATTCCCATTGCCTTGTACTGTAGCTATATAACTAAGTTTTCTTCCACCTTTTCCAATACCCGCAACTCCAGAATCACCAAGATTAACTCCTTTCGCTTCTAAAAGTGCTTCATAGAATGCAGTAAAGTTTAAGCGTTCACCTCCGTTTTTCTTAGTGGAAAAATATCCACAGGCCCGAACTAGCTCAGATTTGCTAACATCACCAAGTTCTTTAACTTTTGCAAGGAGATCACTACCAGTTAGCATAATTAATTATAAGAAAGTTGTATTAAATAACATAGCAATTTGCGTGTAATATATGCAATTATTTAGTATGTATTTATTCTATTATTTATATTTAAAAATGGAAAAGTTTGTAGTTTTTGGAAGGTACTGTGAAGATGCAATTTTTAAAAGGGAACCATTTCGTGAACAACATCTAAATAGACTTAAAAACTTAAAAGATCGCGATATTCTAGTTACATTAGGGCCAACAAAATGTACTAAATATTTGTTTGGAATTTTTAATGCTAATGATGTAAACGAGTTGAAAGATCTCATTGAGGAGGATATATATTGGGAAAAAGGTATATGGGTTAATTATGATATTTATCCCTGGATTCAGGCATTTTAAATATGATTTACGAAAAATTTTAGTAATTATTAACTATTAATTAAAAAGAACTTATTTTAGTAAAAATAAATAATATTTTTTCTTTAATAATTCAATAATTTGTCACATTTAATATTTAAACCGTTGTTTATTTAAAGATTAGTTTTAAAAGGTTATGTCATTTTTGAAAAAAAATATAATATTTTAAATAATATTTAATTACTAGTATCTTGATTTATCTGGTTTACTAATGAGTCGATATCTAATTGATTATATGGTGGTGTTTGTTTTGGTTCTCGAAAATCGTTATTGATATTGTTTAACCATTTTTGCTCAATCTTTATAAGATTTTTTGCAATATTGAACATGCCCCCTTTTTTATATAATTCTTTAATTTTGAGAATAATCTCCGAGGTTCTGCTCGATTTAATATTTAATTCATTTGCTAAGTCTTTTTGGGTGAATCCATGCGATTTTAACCAATCTTTAATGAAGGAGATGAGTTCTTTTTCTTCCTGTATAGATAATTTACTCATTTAATAAAATGGAAATAACTTATTAAGCTTATTCTCTGCTCTTGCTCTTATAGAGGGAGTCATGTATTTACTCCATATACTGAGTACTGCTGTGAGGGCTACAAAATCATCACTAAACCCAACTAGAGGCATAAAGTCAGGGAAAAGATCAAATGGCATAATCAAATATGCTAGAGCAGCCATTAATGAAACTCTTACTTGTGCTGGAGTATAAGGATCTGCAGCCATCTCCAAAACTTCTAAGGCAGGCTTGGCAATTGTTCTTCCTGCTTTAATAAGAATCTTGATAATGATATTTTCATCAAATGTTGAACTCTCTAAAACTTCAGCATCATAGATTTTTTCTTGGGTTTTGTAATTCTCTTTCATCCCTATAAATGAAATTTAAATATTTTTAATAGAATTTTTAGCTAATACTATCAACTAATCCATTCTGTATTCCTGCTTTTCTAAGTTTTCTTAAAGCACGTTGAACAACTTGTCGGCAATATTCCCTGCTACAACTCATATGTCTTGCAACTTCAGCTAAAGTTCTCCATTCATTTGAGCCGTCTAAACCAAATCTTAGGCTTACTATCTTTCTTTCTTTATCAGTTAAATTTGCTTTATTTAATAACTTCCAAGCCGAGGCTGTCCTTTCGGCTAATTCGGCTAATTCCATTGGGGGAGTTTGATCACTTGGAAGAATATCAACTAACTCGGAAGGATCTGATTTTGATTTAACAGTACCTTGGAGACTAACAGTGATGCTTCTCAATTCACAAGAAAGGAGTTCGTCAATTTCCTCTTTGGTTATTTTCATTTCTTCAGCTAGCTCACCACTAGTGGGTGGAATACCCTTAAGTTGCATAAGCTTCGATTTTGCTGATCTTAGTTTTGTAAGTTTTTCATTGATGTTAACAGGGATCCTTATCGTTCTACTTTGAGTTGACAATGCTCTATTTAAACCTTGCCTAATCCACCAATAAGCATAGGTAGAAAATCTATGTCCTCTAGACGGATCATATTTTTCTACGGCCCTTGTAAGACCTAATGTCCCCTCTTGAATTAAGTCCAGTAATTCTAATCCTTTGCCTTGGTATCTCTTGGCAAGGTTGACAACTAGTCTTAGGTTGGCTGTTATCATCTCGTTTTTAGCTTTCTCACCAATTTTGATCTTTTTTCTCTCAGCTTCGGAATATTCACAAGCGGGGCCTTTCCCTCCTGCCTCTTGACATCTATTAACAAGTACAACCATTTCTTGGACTTTTCTGCCCATTGTGAGTTCTCTTTCAGGTGTCAAAAGTTGATGACGACCTATTTCACCAAGAAAATCGCTTAATGAACTCACGATTTACCTCATTGTCGATATATTAAACTTATAGTCATTTTGGTAATAAGCCACACATGTAATAATTAATTAATAATTTATTAACAATATTTTTTAATAATTTTAGATTAAAAATTATAAATTTTAATTATTTAATTTTTTCTTCTTGATTCTAGAACAGCAAGTATATCTCTCCACTCAACGCCTTTATGCATAAGGGCTACTTGCATATGATAAATTAAATCAGCAGCTTCATTTGAGATTGAAATTTTATCATTATCTTTGCAAGCCATTATAAATTCTGCAGATTCCTCTCCTATTTTTTTCAAAATAGTATTACTGCCTTTTGTTAATAAATGATTTGTGTAACTTTTTTCTGAGGGATTTATTGATCTTTCGTTAATTGTATTGAATAATTCAGAGCAAACATTTGAGAAGGGGGTTATTTTTTTCTCTTTTTTATCACTTTGATTAATTTGAATTTCGTTGAAAAAACAACTTTTTTCCCCAGTGTGACATGCTCCTTTACCATTTTGTTCAATCAAGAGGATTAGTGCATCATTATCGCAGTCGAATCTTATCTCCTTAAGTATTTGGGTACTTCCACTTGTAGCTCCTTTTCTCCAAATTTCGGATCTTGATCTACTCCAATAATAAACGTTTTTGGTTTCAAGGGTCATTTTCAAAGATTCTTTGTTCATCCAAGCAAGCATAAGAATAGATCCTTCAAGCCAATCTTGTGCTATTGCAGGGATTAATCCATAATTATCAAAGCGTAGATCCTCTATCGAAAAATTAGTTGAATAAGTCATTATAATCGTTATGTTAAATTCCACTCAATGTGTTTTATTAAAAATAATATTAACAGTTAATTGATGTATATTCATTCTCTGAAATTTTCATGCAGCAAAAGTTACGAGGATTTTCCCTGTTCACATCGGCAATGGCGCCATGAAGGCCACTGCAGATTTGTGCATGGATATTCAAGATCATTCACCTTTTGGTTCACTGCAAAAAAATTAGATCTAAATGATTTTGTTGTCGATTTTTCAAGTCTAAAGCCCCTAGAAAATAGACTAAAGGAGCAATTTGACCATACTTTTTTAATAAATAAAGATGACCCTTTGCTAAATTACTGGAAAAAATTACATGACTTAGATGCTTTAGATCTGAGAATTATGGATAATGTGGGAATGGAGTTCACCTCTAAATTAATCTGGAGATGGGCTAATGAATACTTACAGGATAAGGATAAGGGCAGAACATGTTGTTGGAAAACAGAATCAAAAGAAAATAAATCGAATAAAGCAAGTTATGAGGGAATTCCTGATTGGTTCAAATCTTAGATTAAAGTTGTTAATTTTCAAGTCATACAGGATTCTTTAATATAGATCTTCAATCAACAATTATCTCTCTATTAACCAGATAAATATTAATCTCGTTTTTATAAAGGTAATGATTATTCAATATATTATTTGAAATTTTTGTCTCAATTTGTTTTTGAATAATTCTTTTTAAAGGCCTTGCACCATATGTATGATCGAAACTATTCTCGACAAGTTGGTTAATTGCATCATCCGTAATTTTGAATTTTAAGTTTTTTTTGCTAAGTCTTTTTTCTAAATGTTGAAGCTGGATTTTTGCAATTTCTTTTATGTCAGTTAATTCTAAATTATTGAAAATAACTATTTCATCAAGTCGATTTAAAAACTCAGGTTTGAAAAATTTTTTAATTTCATTATCTACAACTTTTTTAATTTCATTTGTATCTTCTTTTCTAACTGATAAATCATTAATTGATTGACTTCCTAAATTACTTGTAAGAACAATGATTGAATTTTTGAAATTGATTGTACGACCTTGACCATCTGTAATGATTCCATCATCAAGAACCTGTAAGAGAATATCTAAAATATCTTTGTGAGCTTTCTCTATTTCATCAAGAAGTATCAATGAGTAAGGATTTTTGCGTACAGCTTCAGTTAGTTGACCGCCTGACTCGAAACCTAAATATCCTGGAGGCGCGCCTATAATTTTGCTCACTGAATGCTTTTCCATATATTCAGACATATCCAGTCTTGTAATTGAAGAATTTGAATCGAATATAATTTTGGCTGTTACTTTACTTAACTCTGTTTTCCCGACACCAGTTGGACCTAAAAAAAGAAAACTGGCTAATGGCTTGCTTGGATCATTTAGACCAGTCCTTGATCTCTTGATGGAATCTGCAACAGCCCTAATTGCACAATCTTGACCAATAATTTTTTCTCTAAGGATTGACTCGAGGCTCAAAAGTTTATCTTTTTCTGACTGGTTTAAGTTCTGTACTGGAATAGAGGTCCATTTTGAAACAACTTCTGCAATATCATCAAGAGTTACCTCTTGTCTTAAAAGACTTGTATCTCCATTTTTTTGGGAATTTACTAGCGAATCACTTTTTTCATTCAATTTTTTTTGCAAAGAATTTAAAGTTCCAAATTCTAATTCTGCTGCTTTGTTGAGGTCAAAACTCCTTTTAGCTTGATCTATTTGCAATTGAACAGATTCAATTTCTTCTTTTATGTTGCTAATCTCATCAATTTCATCTTTTTCTTTTTTCCATTGAGCGCCTAATTCTGCCTGTTTATCTTTAAGAGATATAAGTTCATTATTGATTTTTTTTAATCTTTCTATAGAAAAATCATCTGTTTCTCTTTTTAAAGATAATTTTTCCATCTCAAACTGTAGAACTTTTCGATCAATTTCATCAATTTCTTCAGGTTTGGAAGTTATGACCATATTTAATCTTGAGGCTGCTTCATCGATTAGATCTATTGCTTTGTCAGGAAGAAATCTATCGTTAATATATCTTTCGCTAAGGGTTGCAGCAGCAACTAAAGCATTATCAGAAATTCTCACACTATGATGAACTTCGTATCTTTCTCTCAATCCTCTTAAAATTGATACAGTATCATCTATAGAAGGAGCATCAACTTTTATTTTTTGAAATCTTCGTTCTAAAGCAGGATCTTTTTCGATATTTTGTTTATGTTCATTAATAGTGGTAGCACCAATACATCTAAGTTCTCCTCTTGCAAGCATTGGTTTTAATAGGTTGCTTGCATCTAAAGAACCTCCACTAGCGCCTGCACCAACAACCGTATGAATTTCATCAATAAAAAGGATAATCTTACCGTCTGATTCTTTCACTTTCTTTAAAATATTTTTTATTCTTTCTTCAAATTCTCCACGATATTTTGCCCCGGCTAAAAGTGAACCCATATCTAATGAAATTAGTTTCCTATCTTGTAATGCAGAAGGGACATCGCCATTAACAATTCTTTGAGATAACCCTTCTACAATGGCTGTTTTGCCAACCCCAGGTTCTCCAATAAGAACCGGATTATTTTTTGTTCTTCTACTCAATATTTGAATTGTTCTTCTAATCTCTTCATCCCTACCAATAACTGGGTCTAAAATCCCATCTCGTGCAGATTGAGTTAGATCAATACCATATTTTTCCAAAGACTCATTAGAACTATTAAATTCATTTTTTACTGACGGATCTGACTTCATTTTCTTTATGATTTCAAGAAATTCTGGAATGCCTTTTTGATTTAAAATTTGAAAACCATATTTATCATCATAAATCAAACCGTAAACTAAATGTTCTGTTGATATCACTACATCATTTAAATTATTTTTAATATCATTCGCCCTCAAAAATATTTTGTGAAGAGTATCACTAATATATAAATTATCTTGCTTATTTTTCATTTTTGCCTTCAAATTTAATGAAGAAATTATTTCCCTCTCAAGATCTTTTAGATTTACATTATTTTTTTTTAAGATCTTTCTTGTAAAATCATCCTCTTTTATCAGAGCTATTAATAAATTATCAGAGTCTACGTCTTGTTGATGATTTTTATAAGCAATTTTTTTGGCAAAATTAAAACAGTTCCAAGCAGAATTTGAAAATTCGCTTGGAACTATTTTCATCAATCAAAATTAAGGTATTAACGTAGTATGTATTAAGTAAAAAAGAGTTTTTAACTATTTAGAAGAATTAATTTATTCAACAATAACTTTACCTACCATTCCAGCTCCTCTGTGTGGCTCACAATAGTAATCATAAGTTCCAGCAGTATCAAATGTTTCTTCCCAAGACTCTCCTGGAGCAAACGCTAAGTCTGCATGACTTAATTCCTCATGCCCATCGAAAACAGCATTGTGAGGGGCAAGTTTATTATTGATGAATTTAACTGTATCACCAGCATTAATGGTTACTGTACTTGGTTCAAATGCAAGCATTCCAGCATCCGTTCCCAGTTTTACTTCAACAGTTTGAGCTGAAGCTGACGAAATACCTAGACCAAGAGTTAAAACTATTGCAAATAACCCTGCAAAGATTGAACGTAACATAATTAAAATTTGCTTATTTATATATATTACAAGGCTTTGGTAACCTAACTGCGAGAATTTTAATTGTTATTACAGCTTGGTAACTTAGATAACCTTAAAATATCATTCAATGACTTGGCATAACTTTTAAGTTTGAAAGTCTCAGGATTGGTGATGGGAACATGATTAAAGTCATATTTTTTGATACTAAAGCTGTCCCAAGGAGTGGTTTGGATGGGGAGAATTCTTAATAATATTTTTAGAATTTTTTTTGTAAGCGGTATCGCAAAAAGTCTCCTCATATTATTTCTTTTTAAAAGTGTAATTATGGCATCATCAATTGAGATGAATTTCTGACCTAGCACAAATTTTCTAAAGCCTTTGTATTGCTCTTCTTTATGATTTTTAATTAGAAACCCGCAAATCTGGGCAATATCATTTGCGTGTATAAAGTGAAATTTAGAATCGAGTTTTAAAAATCTTGCTAACCAAAGCCATTTCCCAATTTCTTTTAATCCACTGGTTAAATAACTCACAGGATATTTACTTTTTTTTCCAAGATTTCCTCCAAAAACTAAGGTAGGGAAAACAGCGAATGTTTTTTCTGCAAATGAGCTTTCTCTAAGTCTCTGGAAACATTCATATTTTGTTTGAATGTACTCTGTTCCATAAATCAATGATTCCCTCATTAGTTCTGTTTTGGTATCAAGAATACTAGCTGTTGAAAAATAAATAATCTTTTCTAACTTTTCAATATCAAGCATTTCAAGTAATTCTTCAAAAGCTTTAATATTCACTTCATAGGCTCTTCTTGGATCTCCCCAAGCTGTAGCAGTATGTATTAGGTAACTAATTTGACTAATTTCCCTTTTATACTTATTTGATTCCCTGATGTCACAAACAATTAACTTGACTTTTTTATTTTTTTGAACAGAAATTGGCAACTTACTTTTGTCTCTTACCATGAGATAAAGCCTGAATTTTGTGTTTTTTAAAAACCAATCAACTAAATATTGGCCAACACATCCATTCGCACCTGTTATTAATAAGTTTTTATATGCCAAGACTTTGACTAGTAAGTGAGTTTTTTCCCATGTTCAAAAAATGTTTGAGCATTTTCTTCTGGAGTCCCAGGTAAAATCCCATGACCTAAATTAAGAATATATTTCCTGTCTTTTATTTTATTGAAAGTATTATCTATCCTTTCTTTTATTGATTCTTTATTTCCGAATAAGATGCCGGGATCAACATTACCTTGAATTCCTATCCCACTAGGGATTCTTTTACAAGCCTCTTCGATATCTACTGTCCAGTCTAATGAGATTATATCTACTCCAGTTTTTGCCATTCTTTCTATGACTCCAGCACTACCTGAAATGTAAAGAATTATGGGTGTTTCAGGGTATTCGGCTTTTACAATTTCAACAACTTTTCTTTGATATGGTCCAGCAAAGATATCGTAATCTTGTGGGCTTAGTTGGCCTGCCCATGAATCAAAAATTTGTACTACTTGCGCTCCAGATTTTATTTGATATTTAAGATATTCACCAATAGATTTTGCAAAATGATCAAGAAGTTTATGAAGTAAATCTGGTTCATTAAAAGCCATTGATTTTATTAAAGAATAATTTTTACTGCTTTTACCTTCAACTACATATGCAGCAAGAGTCCAAGGTGCGCCAACAAAACCTAAAATAGTTGCCTCATTATTTACATCTTTTTTTAGTGAAGAAAGAACTTGCCCAACAAAACTTAAACTCTTACTTGGATTTAATTCTTTTAAATTTTCAACCTGGTTAAGAGTTCTTATTGGGTCCTCAATAATTGGACCTTTACTTTCTATTATTTCAAAATTTATGCCCATCCCTGGAAGAGGTGTGAGAATATCTGAAAAAAGGATCACACCATCTGGTTTGAAAGCATGAAAAGGCTGCATTGAAATCTCATATGATAGTTCTGGATTTTCAGACCTCTCTCTAAAGCTTGGGTAACGCTCCCTTAAATCTCTATAGATTTTCATATATCTTCCTGCTTGCCTCATCATCCATACTGGAGGTCTAGTTACTTTTTTACCCAATGCGGCAGAAAGTAGTAGTGGTAAATCTTGACCCATTTTTCAATTCGATATTTTTTAAAAAAAATTAAAATCCAACTTAAAAATCTTACAATGCAAAGCAGAGCAAAAGCGTTATATGAACATTTATATGAAGCACTAAGTTAAATGAGCCTTCTTATTTTTTTGATTGATGCTTGAAGATACTCACGCTTAATGGTGGCAAAGCAATTTCTAGAGCATTTTGATAGTCATGAATATTGTAATTTATAGTTTCTTTACCCCCCATATTTCCTTTGTTACTGCCCCCGTATCTAGAGCTATCTGAATTGAATATTTCTTTATAGAATCCTTCTACAGGAACACCTACTTTGTACGACCCATGAGTATTAGGTGTAAAGTTAGCAACAACAACAAGCCACTCATTGGTATCGTTTTCTCTTCTCATGAAACTTATAACTGAATTAGATTTGTCATTACAATCAATCCATTGAAATCCATAAGGATCAAAGTCATTTTTCCATAATGCAGGTTCATTTTTATAAAATGCGTTGAGATCATCAATCAAGTTTCTGATCCCTTTATGAGGATCAAACTCTAGTAACTCCCATTGCAAATCATCCCAAACATTCCATTCTTGTCTTTGTCCAAATTCCATTCCCATAAAGATCGTTTTTTTACCAGGGTGGGTCCACATATAAGTTAGTAAAGCTCTAGTATTTGCAAACTTCTTCCAGTCATCCCCAGGCATTTTGTGCAAAAGATGACTTTTCCCATGGACAACCTCATCATGACTAAGAGCAAGCATAAAGTTTTCTGTATAGTTATATGTTATTGAGAAAGTTACACTGTTTTGATGGAATTGCCTAAACCAAGGATCAATTTCAAAATAATCGAGCATATCGTGCATCCATCCCATATTCCATTTCAAGTTAAACCCTAACCCGCCTATGTCAGTGGGTTGGGTTACCATTGGCCAAGTTGTTGATTCTTCAGCAATAGAAAGTGCACCTGGGAAATGTTGGAAGAGTACATGATTAGCTTGTTGAAGAAATTTAACGGCTTCTATATTTTCATTTCCACCATTTTCATTGGGTATCCATTCTCCATCTGGACGGAGATAATCTCTGTAAAGCATTGAAGCTACAGCATCTACTCTTATGCCATCAATATGAAACTCTTCAAACCAATAAACTAGATTGGCTACTAAGAAATTTCTTACTTCGTTTCTGCTGTAATTAAAAATTAGGGTTCCCCATTCTTTGTGTTCACCTATGCGTGAATCTCCATGTTCATAAAGATGACAACCATCAAAAAATGCTAAACCATGCTTATCTTTTGGAAAATGACCAGGCACCCAATCAAGAATTACGCCTATGCCCTCTTCATGACATTTATTAACAAACTCTCTAAATTCATTTGGGGTGCCAAATCTACTTGTTGGTGCATACCAGCCTGTGACTTGGTATCCCCATGAACCATCGAAAGGATGTTCAGATATTGGCATTAGTTCAATATGAGTAAATCCTCTCTCTTTTACATAAGGGATGAGTTTCTCGGTTAATTCTGGATAAGTTAATAATCTTGTTCCAGGTTTTAAATCGGCTGCAGGCACTGGGTCTCTTGCATTACCATTGTCCTCCAGAAATTTATTATCTGTTGATTCATGGAGCCAACTTCCTAGATGCATTTCATAAACTGAAATTGGTTTGTTAATTTGACTAGAAGAATCTCTATTTGAAACCCAAGAACTATCATTCCAATTAAAGTTTTTCAATTTTGAAACTATTGAACCATTCTGAGGTCTGATTTCATGAAGGAAACCATATGGATCAGCTTTCTCATAAATATGACCTTGTTGTGTTCTTATTTCGTATTTATATGTGTCGCCCTCTTGCATTGATGGCATGAATAGTTCCCAAATTCCCCCTAATCTTTTTTGCATTGGATGATGTCTTCCATCCCAAGAATTTATATCTCCAATTATCGAGATTGATTTTGCATTTGGAGCCCAAATGCAAAACATGACCCCTTTTTGATTATTTTCTTCAATGAGATGTGCTCCCATTTTTTCCCAAATATGATGATGATTACCTTCTGCAAAAAGGTGTCTATCAACTTCTCCCATCCACTCTTCTCTATATGACCAAGGGTCATTTTGTGTATGTTTGATCCCCCCTCGTGAAATATTTATTTCGTAATTATAATTTGGATTCTCAGGCAGGATAGCTTCAAAAAGCCACTTATGGTTTATGCTTTCAGCCTTATAAGTATTGTTTTTAAAATTTATTTTAACTTCGTCGGCCTCAGGCATCCATACCCTAATTACCCATTTTTCTTCATAAAAATGAGGACCTAATATTTTTAATGGATTATCATTGCAACAATTTTCTAAGTTGATAGCTTCTGATTTAATCCAGTCTGCTTGAAATGTCTCGATCATGACTGGTAGATATTAAGGATTAATAATATCAAATGATTAACCAAAAAAATAATTATTTATTAAAAAAAGGGGTCATTTTCATAAATGTTTTATTAAGGCAAAAACTTAGAGTAATAACTCTATGATTTGCTGAAGGCGCTCCAACATTCCCATCCCCAAATCCAGGATTAACTCCAATAGCGGGATAAGCAGCTGCAGATATAGATAAGCGAAGCTTGCTATCTTTAATTAAAGAAATATTTGTTGGCTGCATTGTTATTTGATAAATGCATTCTTCACTTATTTTGGAGTTTTTAACCCTTAAGAATCCGGTTGAAAATTGATTGACCTTTTCATTACCTTCTTCAACTAGAGATAAAGCAAGGCAGATATCGAAATTGGGCTGATCACTTTTTACTATGATTTCTAATGAGGGAACTCCTCTTAAATATTGATCTTTTTCAAAAGAATTGGTTTGAAAAACACCTACATCTAGGCGTTTATCAATAATACTTCTATTAAACTTTCCTGGATTTGGACCTAAATGCCCGCCGTCAGATGGAGTAGGTCTCCATGGGTCATTAACAATTGTGAACCATCCTGATCCTTTTGAATTTATGGTCAGACTTCCATCTTCAACCTCTTCATTCGCTTTTCCATCGCTTTTGAGCCCAAAAATAAATTCAGGATGAAATTTATTATCCAATTCTTCCCATTTATTTAATGTAATATTCCATATTTTTTTTTCGTCTTTAAAATTCTTAGAATTAAATTTTTCATCTGATTTTAAATGTTTATCAAAAAATTTTAATAAAGATTCTTGTGACCCCTCCCACCAATTAAGATGTGTCGCATTCCCAATGATAATCTCTGGGCTCCCACCAGCTTCTTTAGATTTTTGATAAAGATCAAAGGCACCTTTTAAATGTGGATCCCAAAGCCCTCCAATAATTAACATAGGTTGTTTAATCCATGTTGAAATTGGTTTAAATTCTTCAAATGGGCGAGCATCATTTAAATTTTTAAGCCATTCCAAAACAAAGCTATTAGGATCATATTTTTTTAAAGTATCAATTCCTTCCCTTAAATAACTTTTATTTTCTAAAGCTAATCTTATCTTTTCCCACTCAAGCAATTTATTTTCTCTTTTCATTTTTAGTGCTGCGATTTGAAGTCCCCATGCAATATTGTTATGCCACCAATATGCTCCTCCATCTGAGCACCAATGATCCTTAATATTCATCCCAGTCATTGCTGGAGATAAACAATCAGGCGGCTTTGAATTTAATTCACCAGTTAGTTGAGTAAATCCTTGATATGAAAACCCATATAAGCCAAGTTTTCCATTACATTCTTTTAGGGATCTTACCCATTCATGTGTTTCTGAAGAATCGCTAGCTTCTTGTTTGAAACCATTAAAAACTCCTTCAGAATTACCCATCCCCCTAACATCCTGAATGATTACCATATACCCCTTAGAAGCCCACCATTGAGGATGAGAATAGGTAATGGTTGAAGCTATTTCCCTTCCATAAGGTTGTCTCATTAATAATGCAGGCCATGGCCCATTACTATTAGGTAACCAAATCCTTGAAAAAAGTTTTACTCCATCTCTAAGTAATAGAGACTTGTCAAACCATCTTGAACCAGACATTTAGGCTTTAGATAATATCTGGACAGTGCAGCCCGATGACGTAAATAGAAAAGATCTCTGCGTTAACGGGAGTTAACTTTTTTTTGTTGGATACATACTCTATAGCTTTATCTGAACTAGCTGAAATTCCTTTTGAATTAAAATCTCTAAACTTGTCACATAAATTCCTAGCTTCGTTTGGATTCTTTTTTACACTTTCTAATAAGTTAGATTGACTAAAAACAGGGTTTAAAGAATTGGAAAACAAAAATAACAAAGATAAAAAAGGTTTCATTATTACCAACTTTTTTTTAAATTCTACATTAAAAAATTTTTTTAACCAAGATTTCAAATGGATTTTTATATTTGACTAGCTTTTTTAATCCATTCTTTTAAGAGAGTAAAAGTTGTATCTGTTTTAGTTTTTACTCTAAGAGCTCTTTCTAATCTACCAATTTTGCGTTCTAATTCGTAAGGAGTAGATAGTGATAATGATTTTATAGAAGATATACCGCAATGTAAAAGTAAATATGCTTGCGGTGGAGAAATTCCAATTTCTTTTTTGAAAATAGCTATAGCTCTAATTTTCTTAAGATTATTCAATGTACATAGTGAAGATTTTCTTTGAATCTCATTTATATCTAGGTCTGAAAGATTACTTAATTTTTCAAAGTCAGTTAGATTGTTTTGAATAAAAAAAGATTTCTCATGTCTAAAGTTAGTTGGTAAAAAATCTAAAAAGGTTTTTCTTTCCATTGTTTAAGAGACTAATTCATTTTGACATTTTTCTGAACTTCTCCTATAACCACAGGTTTACTTACACCATCTGAAATTTTTTCAAGTTTTCTTATCTTTATTTTTACATTCGCACCAGATCTGCTACCATTCCTTAAGTTTTCCGATAATTGTTTTAAAGTTGGTTTAATAGACTCTTCTGGGAAATCATCATCTGCTTTAACAATAATTAAATCGAACCCATTGTCATAAACAATTGGGACATATTTTGCATCATCTATTACTACTTTTTCAGTATAACCTTGTATAAATGCCCAACTGCTTAAAGAAAGTAATAATGAGAAAATGGTTGCTCCTATTATTCGAAATTTAAAGCCAAAATTAAATATAAAAGCTGCTAGGGTACAAATAAAAAGAAATACTCCAAAGAATCCAAAAATTTTGGGTGTGTTCTCTAATAGTTCAAAAAAAGACATTTAGTGGCTTTAGCCTGATTAATTTCTTATATTTTGTAAGCCTACTCTATTTTGGGCTCTAACTTGAAAAAAATTAGATCTCTAAATTTAAATACTAAGATTCTTTTGTTAGGGATGCTTTTCCCCTTGAGTTATTTAGGCACTTTTTTATTAAATAATTTTTTAAAAGAAACTTATAGTTCTAGGAAATTAAAAATAGAAGAAAGTATTGAGAATCTTTTAGATAAGAATGTTGATTTAGGTGAGTTTGTCGGGATTAGATTTCTAGGTATTTCTTTGGGTAATTCAAAAATTAATGATAAAAAAAATATAGATTCTGAAATTAAAGCTAAAAATGTATATGTGGGCATTATGCCTTTTAGATCTTTTTTAAAACAAAAATGGATTGTAAAAATAATTCCTAAGGAAGCTGCCATAAATGTAGATAGAGATTTTTTTAAAAGGGACAAATCTTATAAAAATGCTCGAAGTACAAAAAAATCGCAATCAAAGTATGAATTGAATTTTCACTTAAATAAATATTCAGATCTGTATTTTAATAAAGCAGGATTAAAAACAAAAGTAAAAGGTAATGTTATTTACAAGTCAAAAGATAGACAAATCATTGCAAATGTAAAATCAAATTTTGATGAAAAGGGTTTTTTGAAATTTAAATTTAATATAAAATTAAATCAAGACTTTTTAAAACTGGATTTATTTTCTAAGGGTTTAGATCTTGAGAATTCCTCATATATTATTGGTAATAGAAAAATTAGCTTTAAAAAGGGTAACTTTAAATCTAACTTTAAATTTAATAAATCATCAAAGCGTATATTTTGTGAAGGAATATTTTCTTTTACTAATTTAAAAATAAAACCAGAAAATTTAGTAGAGAATATAAATTCAAATTCGACTAGGTTTTTTTGTAAAGATAATAATTTAATTGTTAATTCAGAAAAATTAAATTATGGAACTTTGACTTCGAATTTTAATCTCAATGTACCATTAAATAAAAGTTCCAATAATATTGATCTAATAGGAAGTATTGGATACATTAATAGCCTGAATCCAGATATCAAATTATCGGGTAATATGCCCTACTGGTTTGATAGAAGAGGTATTAATTTTGGTGATATAGATACTAGTTTCAGAATAAATAGAACTCAATTATCTAATTTAAATATTTTCCGAAAAAATGATATAAGGGGTTTCATTACTGCTAAAGGAGAATTAAAAGGAAAAATTACTGATCCTGATATTTCTATAAACTTTAATGTTGATTATCCGCACTTTAAAGGAGTCCGTATTAGAGAAACATGGGAGGGAGATATTAAAAATGAAAATAATGAATTTCTGCTAAATATGAAAAATAGATATTCTCCAATCCCTTCATTTCTTTCAATTAAGTTTGATTCTGATCTTAAACTAGATAATGCAAATTTTATAAGAGTTTTTAACTCAAATAAAGGCACTGTGAGTATAGTCAAAGATGACGATAGTTATAACTGGCGCGCAGATAATTTTCCTCTTGATGAACTTGAATTATCTTTAAACAAAAATCAATTCGATAGAATTGATGGAATTATTAATGGTGAGGGATCAATTTCGTCAGACCAGTCATCCCTTGTTGGCCGACTTGCTTGGAGTTTAGGTAAATATAGAAATATTAATCTAGCTAATTCATTATTTGATTTCAGTGTCAAAAATAATTATTTTTATATAAATTCTTCATTGTATCCAATTGATGGAGGAGTAATTGAAGTCGAATATGATTCAAATAAAAATAATTTTATTAACTCAGAATTCACTAATGTAAGCACTAGTTGGACTATCCTTACCGCAGTTGATATTTTTAACTTTGATAATAAAAAAGTTATTCCCATAAGTAAATCGAATATTTTGAATGATTTGGAAATAAATAATGATAATAAATCATTTAAGGAGAGGATCGATTTTATAAATAACTTTATTGAAAATAGTAATGTGCTTGAGGAAAAATTAAATTTGCAAAAATATTTAAATAAATTTAGAAGTAGATACAATGGAAAAATTACTATTCAGGGCGATAAACCAGTAAATTATAAATTGAATGCAAAATTAAATGGCTATCTTGATATACCTATAGATGACTCCAAGAATAATAAAAAGGAATTTTCTATTGATTTGGAAGGAGGATTATTAACAGGTAAAGGTTCTTTAAAAATTAATAAATTACCATTAAGTACTGCAAATATCTTTTTAAATAAACCAAGAGATTTTCTTGGAGGGATAGATATGAATTTATTTTATGATCTTGATACAAAATCTTTCTCTAGCGAAATTTCTTCCAATAATTCATCAATTAAAAATAAAAAAATAATATTTGATAAAGGACTAGTTGAATTTGATAATTCTGTTTTTGATATTGATTTTTCCCTTCTAATAAATGATTCTGAAATTCCAATTAATATTCAAGGCTCGATACCTATAAATAAATCAGATAACTTAGATCTAAGATTGATTGGGAATGGAAAATTTATTGAGTTAATTGATATTTATGCTGATGAATACTTTACCTTTAAAGAAGGTGATGTGAATCTTAGAATTATTCTAAAAGGTACCTTAAATAAACCTCTATTAAATGGGTTTGTAGTAATTAAAGATTCTGAAATTGATTTTTTCAATAATATAATAAAAGATATTAATAGCATAATAATTTTTGATTTTGATTCTTTAGAGATCAATAATCTACAAGCAAAGTCTGAAGATTCTGGAGAAATTTTTATAAAAGGATCTTTGCCTTTTTACAGTAAGAATGATTCCGAGAAGGCAAAAATTAATCTTATAACAAAAAGATTTACTTTAGAGAAAGATAATTTTAATTTTTTAATAGATTCAGATATTGATTTAAGTGGATCATTTGAAAGTCCTGTTTTGGGAGGTTCCCTATCTTTTAATAATGGATTTATTAATTTAAATAGTACCAATCAAAATAATAAAAAAAGAAAAAAAATTATTCGAAAAGATGATGAAAATGATTGGGCAGAACTCTATTGGAATAATAAAAAGAATATTGAAATAATTTCAAATGAAACAATTTTGAATTCGGTTCTTTTGGGAGAAACTTTGCCTAATTATTTGGATAATTTGAGTTTTAATAATCTTAAATTGAAACTTGGTCCAGATTTTAAACTTCAATATTCAGAATTAATTCAAGCTTATTTAGATACTAAATTAGACCTTAATATAAAAGGAAAGGTAGGTAAAGATTTAAATGCTAGAGGTCTAATTTACCTTAAAAAAGGTAGGGCTAATCTTTATACTACTCCATTTAAACTTGATAAAAATAAAGACAATTATATTTTATTTGCATCAAGAAGTGGCGTCGTTCCATTTATTAATTTTTCTCTTGTTAGTAAAGTTCCAGATTCTATAATACCTATAAGTGAAAATAATCAGGATTCAAACATCTCAGGTGATCTTGATGTAAATGCGACTTCTAGTGGTTTGGGATCATTTGGCATTGGTAATTCAAGGCTTATCAAAATTGAAGCATCCTATGAAGGATTTTTAGATCAATTATCTTTTGCTGATGAAAATAGAAGAATCCAATTAAGGAGCACGCCAAGTTATAATAGGTCACAAATAATTGGCTTGATTGGAGGTAACTCTGCAAATTTAATAAATAGAGCATTTATTTCTCAACTTAATAATGCTGATGCATTCAGTGAAAGATTTCAGTTATCTCTATATCCAGCGATAATAGAAAATAATGATTCATTAAATAATATTTTTTCCAATGAAAATGTAGATATAGAGAATGATGGTCAATCATCTTCTAATGAGGAATTTTCTTCTGAGGCTTGGGTTGCTGAAATAGGGTTTGATATTACTGATGCTATAAATTTTGCCTTTCAAACGGTTCCTGGTAGAGATGATATTTCACCTTTGGGAATTTTGACTTTTCAGGCAAATCCAAACTTAGAATTATTAGGTTCTTATGATTCCAATGGGGATTGGAAAAGTCAAGTTCAATTATTTTTTAGATATTAATTCAGAAAGAAATTCACTTTAAAGAATCTTGAATTTGAATTATCATTAGATTAACTAAAAAATATTATGGCTAATATCTTTGAAGTTCCTCAACCAGGGAATGATCTTCTAGAAAAAACTGAGAAAGTTCGTTTGGCATCAATAAAAATAAGTCAGACTGAAAATCAAAATCGAATTAAAGCCTTAAATTTTATGGCTAATTATCTAGAAAAAAATTCTAAAGAAATATTAGAGGCTAATAATACGGATTATTTAAATGCAGAAAAAAAGGGTATTTCTAGAGCTTTACTTTCTAGATTAAAGTTATCAAAATCAAAATTAAATTCGGCAATTGAAGGGGTAAGAAAAGTTGGAGACTTGGCGGATCCTGTAAATCAAGTTCAAATAAAAAGAGAGCTTTCAAAGGGGTTGATCTTAGAGAGAAAAACTGTGCCAATTGGAGTTTTAGGGGTTATTTTTGAATCAAGGCCAGATGCCGTGATGCAGATTAGTTCTTTAGCAATAAGATCAGGTAATGGAGTAATGCTAAAAGGTGGTAGTGAAGCGAATTTAACAAATACTTCAATAGTGAAAGCATTGCAAGAAGGTTTAAATGAATCAGGTCTTGACAAAAATGCAATATGTTTATTAACAACCAGAAAAGATAGCATGGCGATGTTAAATCTTGAAAAATATATTAATTTAATAATCCCAAGAGGAAGTAATGAATTAGTTAAATTTATTCAAGAGAATACAAGAATTCCTGTTCTAGGCCATGCTGATGGAATTTGTCACTTATTTATAGATATTGAGGCTAATCTAGAGATGGCTTTATCAGTCGCTTTGGATAGCAAAAATCAATATCCTGCAGCATGTAATGCTATCGAAACTTTATTAGTCCATAAAGATATCGCACCAGCTTTTTTAGAAAAGGCCATCCCTCTATTTAATTCTAATGATGTTAAATTACTCGGGGATAAGAGATCAGTTGAGTTAGGGGTAAAGTATGAGGCTAGCCTAGAAGATTGGGAAACTGAATATTTGGATTTAATTCTATCGATAAAAATTGTTGATGATCTTGAGGAAGCAATCACACATATTCAAAAATATAGTTCAAAACATACAGATGGAATAATTACTGAAAATTCAAATACTGCCAATAAATTTATGAATGTAGTTGATAGTGCAGGTGTTTTTCATAATTGCTCTACTAGGTTTGCAGATGGGTTTAGATACGGATTCGGCGCTGAAGTTGGCATATCTACTCAAAGCCTTCCACCAAGGGGACCCGTTGGTCTAGAAGGTTTGGTAACTTATAAATATTTCCTAAAAGGTGATGGGAATCTAGTTGATGATTTTTCATCAGGAAAAGCTATCTATACACATAAAGATCTTTAAAACTTTTAAAGATGGAAACTTTTTTAAAAATTGAGAATATTAAACTTTGGGCTAGGGTTGGCGTTCTTGAAGAAGAAAGGGAATTAGGACAACTATTTACTATAGATATATTTTTGTGGACTGATTTTGAAAAATGTACAATAAATGATGATATAAAAAAAACAATTGACTATTCAAAATTAGTTCAAATTTTAAAAGATCAATCAAAGAAAATATATTGTTTCACAATCGAAAAATATTCAAACGCAATTTTAGAAATCATTGATCAGGAATTTAAGCTTTCTAAAGTTAAAATTATTTTGACAAAATGTAATCCTCCAATCACAGGTTTCGATGGGAAGGTTTCAATTGTAAGAATTCTTGAAAAATAATAAAAGTATTGGAACAAAGAAATCCCATTATATTGATTCATGGTCTTTGGAATAATTCAAGTATTTTTTCTTCTATTACTTCAAAACTTGATGATATTGGCATTGAATATCTTGCCCCAACTCTAAAGCATTCATATGGAATGACTTCAATTCTGGATTTGACTAATAAATTAAACGAATTAATTTTAGAGAAATATGGTTTAGAAAAAGAAATAGATATTTTGGGATTTTCTATGGGAGGAATAATTGGCAGATACTGGCTTCAAAAATTTAATGGGTATAAACGAACAAGAAGATTAATATCTATAGGTTCCCCTCACAAAGGAACTTTGATGGCTCAATTAATACCTAAATACCCCTTTAGAGGAATATCAGAAATGAAAATAAATAGTAAGTTTTTAAGAGGACTCGCAAATAATGATGTTTTTCTTGAGGATGTAGAGTGTATAAATTTCTTTACTTATTGGGATATGATGGTTTTCCCAGGCTGGTGGACAAATTTAAATTTTGGGAAAAAAATATCAGTAAAAGTATATAAACATAGAAACCTTGTAAGAAATCAATCTGTGGTTGACAAAATAATCGATGAAATTATTATGTAGCTCCAGATAGACCTAAGTGTCTTATTAAGGAATCAGTTTGTGGCTCTCTTCCCCTGAATAGTTTAAATATGTCTAAGGGCGGTAAGCTTCCTCCTAAGCTAAGTATTGTATCTTTGAATTTCTTTCCTATTAACCTTAAATCTTCAGAGTTTTCTAGATCAGCTTCTTCAAACATTGAAAATGCATCAGCACTTAGAACTTCAGCCCATTTATATGAGTAATATCCTGCAGAATATCCGCCTGCAAATATATGACTAAAACAACAAAGGAAGTGATCTTCTTGAATTGGTTCAATAACAGTAGTTTGTTTGGCAATTTCTCTTCTTATTTCATCTGCTGTTTTACCATCGTTTTTATCTATACTACTATGCAATCTGAGGTCTGTAATTGCAAAATGTAGTTGTCTAAGAGTAGCCATACCACAATTAAAAGTTCTATTCTTTAGGAGCTTCTCAAAATTCTCATCGGATAATTTTTCTCCTGTTTTGTAGTGCTTAGCAATATTCATAAGTGTATTTTTGTGAAAACACCAGTTTTCCATAAATTGACTTGGAAGTTCGACTGCATCCCACTCAACATTGTTGATGCCAGCTGCTTGAGGAAGATTTACAGTAGTAAGCATATGTTGAAGTCCATGACCAAATTCATGGAACAGTGTCTGAACTTCTTCAAAACTCATCAAACTAGGTTTATCTTTTGATGGTGGAGTCTGATTACAAACGAGATAAGCTACTGGGAGGGTCTTTTTGCCAACATTATTTTTATTCAAACATTCATCCATCCAAGCCCCTCCTCTCTTTGATTCAGGCCTCGAATATGGATCCAGGTAAAAAGATGCTATTTTCTTATCTTCTTTATTGAAGATATTAAAAAATAAGACGTCATCATTCCATAGAGGAGCCTCATCAGTCGCCTCAACTACTTTAATTTCAAAAAGCTTCTCACTTAATTTAAATAAACCTTTCAAAACATCATTTAGTGGGAACCAAGGTCTTAAGGACTCTTGATCCAAATTCAACTTTTCCTTTCTAAGCAGTTCAGACCAATAACTAATATCCCATGGTTCAATATTCTGCGATTTTGGAAACCCATTAGCTTTAGAAAACTTTTCGAGCGTTTCTAATTCAAATTTTGCGGTTTCGAATGCTGGTTCTCTCAACTCTTCTAAAAGGGTTTCTACATTTTTAATTTCTTTCGCCATTTTCGTTGACAAACTTAGTTCTGCCCAACTTTTATAACCGAGAAGATTAGCTTGTTTAGTTCTAAGAGATAATATATTTTCAATAATTTGAGAATTATTTTTATCTCCTTGAGACGCCCTACCAACGAATGCTTTGTATAGTTTTTCTCTAAGACTACGCTCGGTGGCATATGTCATGAACGAAGTATAAGTTGGAATATCTAGACTTAATTTCCAAGGACCATTTTTAATATCAACTTCTTCATCATTTTTTAGGTGATTTTGTGCAGAAATTGCCATCAATTCAAGTACTCGATCAGGAAGACCATCGACTTCGGATTTTTTATTTAATATTAAAAACCATTCGTTAGTGGCATCAAGAACATTGTTACTGAATTCGGTTGATAGCTTTCCAAGTTCTTCTGAAATTTTGTTAAATTCTTCTTGATCGTTTTTTTGTAGTGAGATTCCTCTATGTTGCATCTCAAGAATTTCTTTATCTAAAATTCTGTTTTTAATTTGATCAAAGTTATTTGTTTCTTTAAGCTTGACTAAAGAATTGTAAATTATTTTGCTTTGCCCGAATTTATTACTCAAGCTAATAATCTCTGGAAGAAATTTTGAATAAATATCTCTTAAACTTTCAGAATTATTTACAGCATTTAGGTGACTTATTACTCCCCAACTCCATCTAAGAGTTTCATTTACTTCATTTAAAGGATTTATTACCTTATCCCAATTTAAATCATTTTGAATCAAATAATTAGATAAATTTTTTTCTATGCATTTAAATTCTTCAGTTATCTTTTTAAGTACTACTGGAAATTGTTTGGTTATAGTTTCGGGAGTAAATTTTTTAAATTCTGGTAACTCTCCATATTTAAAAATTGAGGTATCCATTTATTAAGATAATTTAATTAACTAAAGTTGGAATTATTCCGACTAATTTAGCTAAAGTTAACTGCTGACTGAGAGCATTTGTTGAAGATTCGTATAAATTTATGGCGATTTTGGGCCAAAAACCTATTACCAATGTAGGCAACAACAAACTGAAACCTATTGTCAATTCTCTACCATTCATCTCTTTAACTGTAGCTAGTGCTGGAATTCTAGGGCCAAAGAATACTCTTCTACACATTGATAATAAATATATTGGTGTTAGAACTAATCCTATTGCTGCAATTATAATCGTGATTGATCTAAAGATAGAGCTAAATCCTTCTTGACTAGTGATTCCTAAAAATACAGTTATTTCACTTATAAAACCGCTCATTCCAGGTAGTGCTAGAGAGGCCAATGAACTTGCTAAGAAAAAAGCAAAAGTTATTGGTAAGACCTTTGCTAAGCCGCCCATATTTGGTATAGAAAGAGTATTTGTTCTTTCATAGAATGAGCCCGTAACAAAGAACATAGCAGCAGCTATAAGTCCGTGACTGATCATTTGTAGCATTGCTCCGCTAATCCCTAGAGCATCTACTGCTCCAATCCCTAACAGAACAAAACCCATATGACTCACAGAGCTACATGCAATTCTTCTTTTGACATTATCTTGCGCAAATGCATTTAGAGCTCCGTAAATTATATTAATGATTCCAAGAATAATTAACGCAGGTGCAATTTGAAGATGTACTTCAGGTAGTATTTGAACATTAAATCTTAAAAGAGCATATCCTCCCATTTTTAAGAGTATTCCAGCTAGTAACATTGAAACTGGAGCATTAGCCTCTCCATGTGCATCAGGCAGCCATGTATGTAATGGAAAGATAGGAAGTTTTACTCCAAACCCAATTAAAAATCCTAAATAGGATAATAAAGCTAAGCTGCCCGATACATGTTTATTGGTTAAATCAGTAATATTTAAAGTAAAGGTATCACCACTTAAGGCAAGTGCTAATCCACTTATTAATATTAATAAAGAAGCTAAAGCTGTATAAAGAATAAATTTAGTGGCTGCATATAATTTCTTTTTTCCTCCCCAAATCGCAATAAGAAGATATACCGGAACTAATTCAAGTTCCCAGGCCAAGAAAAATAATAAGAAGTCTTGAGAAAGGAAAACTAGTGCTTGTGCTGATGCTTGGACTAATAAAAGAGCAAAATATAGATTAGATTTTTTCTTAATTTTCCAACTAGCTGCAGCTGATAAAAATGTAATTAACCCACTTAAAGCTATTAAAGGAGCAGATAACCCATCTACTCCAAGAGACCACTCTAAACCTATTGATGGTAACCAAGAAGCTCTTTCTATCAGTTGTAAAGAGCTATCTGAAGTATTGAATTTTTGAAAAAGGACGCCGATTATTAATAAAAAATCTATAAATAAAAAACTTAATGAGATATTCCTAGGTAGTGAATTATCTTCTCCTTCTTTTGAACTCAAGAAAGGCATTATTAATGCCCCAATTAAAGGCAGTAAAACAATAGATGATAGCCAAGGAAAGGATTCTAAATTCATTTATGTAATGAATAATTTTTTTATTCTAGTTGAAGTTGTACTAGCTTGAGACTATAACATTAAAAATGCCTAAGTAAAACTACTTACCAGAGATAGTGCTAAATTGACTTCCTGTTATTTGAATGTTTAAGAACGGTGCTCTGCTAGCTACACCATGCTTCTCCCATGCTTTCACCATGGCTTGACTGACGTTTTTACCATTTTCTTTTTTACACAAAGCTAAGATACTTGGCCCAGCCCCACTGATTGCACATCCTAGAGCGCCTGCATTAAGTGCGGCATCTTTAACTTCTAATCCACCCCTAATGAGTTTCCATCTGTAGGGTTCATGTAACTTATCAAACATTCCCTCTTTTATAAGTTCCGCGTTACCTGCTTTTAAGCCGTTTAGTAACAAAGTAAGTGCCCCCATATTTGTAACTGCATCAGATATGGGTACATTCTTGGGCATAACCTTTCTTGCTTCACTTGTGCTTAAACGAATTGCAGGTATTGCTACAACAGCTTTAATTGAATCGTGCCAATCACATCTAATGATTCTCCATCTTTGAGAAGAAGACCTAGCTGTCAAGCAAAGCCCACCCAGAAGAGAGGGGACTACATTGTCAGGATGACCTTCTATATCAATGGCAAGTTCAAGGAGTTTTTCTTTGGACAATGGAGAGTTCATTATTGCATTTGCTCCGATTAATCCAGCAACTATCGCTGTAGCGCTACTTCCAAGCCCCCGTGCAGGTGGCACTGCCAACTTAACTCTTGCTTCAAGTGCAAAAGGATCCATATTTGCGCTCTCCCAAACTTTCTGAGCTGCTCTAAAAACTAAGTTTTCAGGTCCTCCTCTTAAGTGATTACCATCTGTACTTTCCATTATTAAATCAAATCTATCTCCACCACCTTCAATTCTTGTAAAAATAAACTCATTATACAAATCTAATGCTGCTCCAAGGCAATCGAATCCAGGCCCTAAATTGGCAGTTGTGGAAGGCACTGTTACCCGTATTTTTTTACCTACTTCAGGAATAGACATTTTTTGTTTTTAAGTTTTTAAAAGCATTTTTGCTCTGCAGGCTGCACTAAAAAGTCCAAACTCTTCATCTAGAATTACTTTAATAGGTATTGTTTTAAGAATATCTTTTAATCTTCCCTTGTCGAAAAATTGTTTTAAAAATAAGTCTGATTTAAAGTTTTTGAAATGTTTTGATGCTGTTCCTCCGGAAATCCATAATCCGCCAAAGCACAATTCTTGAAGAGCAACATCTCCCAATAAAGAGGCATAAGCCCCTAACCAAATCCTCTCAACTTCAATCATTATTTGATCCCCTTCTTTAGAAAGATTACAAATTTTTTCAGGTAGTTCTTTTCTCGCATCATCAAAAATTTTAATTTTTTTTAAATATGGTTGTAGAGAATGGTTTTGGGCATCAGGTTTACTTAGCCTCCATTCGGCAATTCTTGATAAACCAGTCCCGCTAATAATTCTTTCACAGGATATCCTTTCAGCTTTTAGGTAATTCTTAAGCCAAATTTTTAATTCCCATTCTAATTTTGACTTTGGGGAGTACTCAACATGACCACCTTCACTAGCTAAAACTTTTACCTTTTCCCCTGATATTATTCCTCTTGCAATGCCCAAACCAGTCCCCGCTCCAACAATGGCATGCAAATCATTATTAACACCTTGATAATAGGATCCATTTTGGATAGTAGAGTATTGATTTTTTTTTAAAAAAGGTATTCCATAAATTTGGACAGCGAAATCATTTATTAGCTCGCAGCTTTTAAAATTAAACTTCCTCTGTAAAGCATTTCCAGAAATATTCCATGACAAGTTAATAATTTTTGCGTTGTTGTTAGATAAAGGACCAGCTACGGCAAAACATGCAGAAGAAGGATGAATGATATTTTTGCATTCTTTTTTCAGAAAATCTTCTAGGATTGATTCAAAAGAACTCCAATCAGAAGATAAATATTTCTTCTTAATTATTAACTTGGGTGAATTATTATTTATTTCTTTTTCGAAAATTCCTAATAGAACCTTTGTACCTCCTAAATCACAAGCTAGAAAATTCATATATTAGAAATTATTCTGTTCTCCCTTTTTTTTCTATTTGTTCATCCATTAATTTCAAAAGATTAGGTAAATTGAAAATTCCTAAATTTTTTCCATTCAAAGCTCTTAAGGCGACTGAATCCATTTCCTCTTCTTTATCGCCAATAACTGCAATTAAAGGAACTCTGCCGAGAGTTGCCTCTCGTATTTTATATCCTATTTTTTCATTCCTAATATCCACTTTTGATCGGTAACCACTATTATTTATTAATTCATTAAACTCTGAACACTTTTCAATATTTCTATCAGTAATGCTCAATAAAATTATTTGATAAGGCGCAAGCCAAATTGGAAATTTTGCCTCATATTGTTCAATTAATATTCCTATAAATCTTTCAAAAGATCCTAAAATTGCTCTATGAAGCATAACTGGATTTCTTTTTTCGTTGTCAATATCTACATAAGTTGCATTTAATCTAATAGGCATTGAGAAATCAACCTGAATAGTTCCGCATTGCCAAACTCTATTAAGACAATCTTTTAACGAGAATTCTATTTTTGGACCGTAAAAAGCTCCCTCCCCTGGTTGGAGTTCCCATTTTAGATTCTTGTTATCTAAAGCTTTGGTAAGAGCCTCTTCTGATTTATCCCAAATCTCTTCACTACCTACCCTTTTTTCAGGACGAGTTGATAATTTGATAATGATTTCATCAAAACCAAAAGTTTTATAAACCTCGAAAACAAGATCTATAAAAATAGATACTTCTTCTTGTATTTGCTCTTCTGTGCAAAATATGTGCGCATCATCTTGAGTAAAGTTTCTTACTCTCATTAAGCCATGTAGTGCTCCAGAGGGCTCATTTCTGTGACAAGAACCAAATTCTGCAAGACGAATAGGTAAATCCTTATAACTTTTTAAACCTTGATTAAATACTTGAATATGGCATGGACAATTCATTGGTTTAATTGCATATGTTCGATTTTCTGATGCAGTAGTGAACATATCGTCTCTAAATTTTTCCCAATGACCAGATTTTTCCCAAAGAGATTTATCAACAGCTTGTGGGGTTTTAATTTCTAAATAATCATTTTTTTTGAGTATTTCTCTTATGTACTTTTCAAGTACTTGGTAGATTGTCCATCCATTTGGATGCCAAAAAATCATTCCTGGAGATTCTTCTTGTATATGAAATAGTGAATGTTTTTTACCAAGTTTTCTATGATCTCTTTTTTCCGCTTCCTCAATTCTTGTTAAGTAGTCATTGAGTTCTTTTTCTTTTGCCCATGCAGTTCCATATATTCTCTGTAATGATTCATTTTCACTATTACCTCTCCAATATGAACCTGATAATTTGAGTAATTTAAAGTGTCTCAAATGCCTAGTGTTAGGAACGTGAGGCCCTCTACACATGTCGATGTATTCTTCGTGCTTGTATAAATTAATAAGACTTTCTTCAGGAATTTCTTCAATTATTCTTAATTTGAAAGTCTCATCTCTATCTTTAAAAGTTTTAATTGCCTCTTCTTTAGAAACTTGTGAAATTTCAACGTCATAGTTTGTTTTTATTAATTTATTAATTCTATTTTCGATTTTTATTAAATCTTCAGGAGTAAATCTGTATTCAGAGAAAATATCGTAATAAAAACCATCTTCAATTACAGGACCAATCGCCATTTTAATATCAGAGTAAATTTGTTTAACTGCATGACCAATAAGGTGAGCGAAGGAATGTCTTATTATTTCAATTCCTTCTTTGTCTTTTGATGTGATGATTACAACTTTGGAATCTTTATGTATAGGAATTGTTGCATCAAGAAGAACATTATTTACTTTCCCAGCAATTGTTGCTTTAGCTAATCCAGCGCCAATACTCTGGGCAATTTCTAAAATAGTTACAGATTTTTCGAAAACTTTTTTTGAACCATCAGGCAAGGTGATAATTGGCATAATTTATTTCTCCATTTCAAAGAATCCCAATTTTGATTTAACTCTTTTTAAAGTCTGATTTGCTAAATCTTCAGCTTTTTCCTTCCCTTCATCAAGGATTTTATTTAGTTGATAAGGATCATTAATTAATAATTTATATTTTTTCTGAATAGGTTCTAGTGATTCAATAAGTTGTTCAGTAATTAATTTTTTAAATGTCCCCCATCCAGTCTCTAAGAATTCATTTTCACATTGAGAAATTTCTTTGCCAGATAATATTGAATAAATCATCAAAAGATTTTTAGATTCTGGTCTCTCAGGATTGTTAAATTCAATTCCAATAGAGCTGTCACTTTTTGCTCTTTTAATTTTTTTTGTGATTATTTCAGGAGGATCTAATAAGTTAATGCGACTGCCCTCATTAGGATCACTTTTGCTCATCTTTTTTGAACCATCAATTAAGCTCATTATTTTTGAACCATTCTTCATGATGATTGGTTGAGGGATCTTTAAAATACTTTTATCTTTACTAAATCTGGCATTAATTCTCTGTTGTGCAATATCTCTTGCAAGTTCAAGGTGTTGTTTTTGATCCTCACCTACTGGTACGAAGTCAGCATCATAAAGAAGGATGTCAGCAGCCATAAGTATTGGATAGTCAAATAATCCAATAGATACATTATTACCTTGTTGTATGGATTTTTCTTTGAATTGAATCATTCTTTCCATCCAATTTATTGGGGTCATGCAATTTAATATCCAACAAAGTTCTGAATGCGCTGAAATCTGACTTTGGACAAAAATCGAACATATATTGGGATCTATCCCACAAGCGACGTACAAAGCGGCAGTAGAGATAGTGTTTTTAGATAATTCTTTGGGATTGTATGAGGCTGTTATTGCGTGCAAATCAACTACACACAAAAATGTTTCATATTGCTCTTGCAGCGTAACCCAATTATTTATGGCCCCAAGCCAATTCCCAATATGTAAATCACCAGTTGGTTGAACTCCCGAAAGAATTCTTTTTTTATTTGCCATCCTCTTCTACTTCGCTAGATTTGATCTCTTCAAGTGATGTACTTTTTGCAGGTCTTGCAAAAGGGTCAGGTGTTGATTTTGGCTTTTCTTCATAAGAGTTTTCTGATTGTCTACTCGGAGAAGAGTTTTTAGTATTTTTTGCATATTCTGTGATTGATTCAATCAATTTTTCGTCTTTGATCATTTCGCTAAGTGTTCTAACAGAGAACCCCAGAACTGCAACGGTAGATCTTAATTGAAAGGTCTCTTGTATTGATTTAACAGCTTTCATTTCGTTGTCACTCAATCTTATGCGGAATCCTCCTCCATCTCTTCTGCCGCCCGATCTATCTCTGAAATTAGATCTTTCATTGTTAGAACGACCTCTGTAATTTTCTTTTCCAGGATTATTGATGAAATTTGAATTAGACATCTTGATGTTTCTTAAGTTATTTAAATAGTCTATTAACTTAGCATCTTGTTATGCAATAAATCTTTTTAAAAGGCTTAAATTTTTATCTTTTGATTAACGACTTATGAAATTTGCTTTTCTCATTCACAACTTGCTTTAAAATAAGATTAGAAAAATAAAGTATTGTGTTTGATATTAGTAAAGACAACCTTTTAAGGGATTTCATTAAGTTTCCAAGAAAAAATCTTCTTATTATTTTATTATTTTTAGGTTTTGGGGAATGGTTTGTCAGTGACTTAATTCATTTTGCAGGAGGCTCAATAGGATTTTTTGCGTTGTGTTTGGGGGGATATTTTTACTTGAAGAATGATAAGCCTAAATTTAATGAGCCTAATAATTTAGATGGTTGGATAAATTTATGTAATGAAGATTTAAATTTTTTTGAAGAACTTGAAGCAACAAATGAATTAGAAAAACAGAATTCAAAAAGACAAAAAATACTTGAATCGATTCTTAATAGATGTGAAAAAGAAAAAATAGGTTGCCTTGGACAAAAAGATTATCAAAAATTTCAATCTGTTTTGAAAAGTTATTTTAAATCAGATAAGTTTGACTTTGATTTATACGAAAAACTGCCTAAATACAATTCTTCTGAAATTATTCCAGAAGAAGCTTTGAAAAGTGATGCAATCTTGTATTTTATAAACTTGCCTTTGTCGGCAAATGATTTTTTGTGGCTGGAAAAGTTTCCTAAAAATATGCCAATCTGGTTGGTGGCTTTAACTTCCAACCAAATAGAAGCCAAAAATCAGATAGAAGACCTAAAGTCTCAAATTTCAAGTGACTTTACAAACAAAATTATTACTTTTGATGTGAACAAGAATGAAATAACAAACATACCTTTTTCCTTAAGGAAGTTTTTCATAAGTTCATCTATAAATATTGAAAATACAAAAAAAAGGCTAATGAAAGAACTTCATGTTGCCTGGCAATCTGAAATTGAAGGGATAAGAAGAATGCAGTTAAAAGTTATACAAAGAAAAAATCAAATTCTTGTAGCAACAATTGTTTTCTTTTCTCCTATCCCATCAATTGATGTAATGGCAATGACAGTACTAAATTCTCTAATGATTAAGGAAATTAAGTCTATATGGGGATGTAATTGGTCTCCTGAAATTTTAGATAAAGTATCCAAAGAGATTATAAAGACTGCAATAGCTCAGGGAGTCATTGAATGGAGTGGACAGACTCTAATTGGCATAACAAAAATACATGGCCCTAATTGGCTTGTCTCTGGAACATTTCAGGCTGTCAGTGCTGCTTATTTAACAAGAGTAGTATCAAGTTCTTTGGCTGATTTTATGGCAATAACAAAAGGAGTAGAAGAACCTGATTTAGATTTTATAAAGAAAAATTCTGAGAAAATTGTTGAAAAAGCTTTTGAAAAAGAAAAAATAAATTGGAAAGGATTTATTTCTGATCTTAGAAAACCAATTATGAAACTATCTTTCAGTTCTTAATCTTAGGATGAATGTTAATAATGAAAAAAAATATTCTTTTTTTAAGTTTGATACTTCTCCTTTCTCTTGCTTCAGGATCATGTAAGAGAATATCAAATAAAAATGAAACTAAAGAGGTAATACTGGCAAGTTTCACTGTTTTGGCGGACATAATTAGCAATGTCGCTAAAGATGATTTTATTGTCAGATCAATAACGAAACCTGGAGTTGAAGTTCATGGCTACCAGCCAACTCCAAGCGATTTGGTAAATGCTTCTAATGCTTTTGTTTTTGTTGATAATGGATTTGGATTTGAATTATGGGCTGAAAAATTTGTTTCAAATTTAAAAGTTAAAAGAATTACTGTCGCGGAAGATTTAGATCCTATTTTTATCAGTGAAGATTTTTATAAAGGGAAACCCAATCCTCATGCCTGGATTTCTCCAAAAAGAGGGATCCTATACGTAGATATTATCGTGGATTCTTTATCAGAATTGAGGCCATCCAGAAAGACATTATTTGAAGAAAATGGAAAAATTTATAAAGATAAACTATCTAAAATAGATAAAGAATTCTCACTTTTTATTAATAATTTAAATAAAGACAGGAGGTATCTAGTAAGTTGTGAAGGTGCTTTTTCATATTTAACAAAAGATTATGGATTAGATGAAGTTTATTTGTGGCCAGTTAATGCTGAGAGTCAAATTACTCCTAAAAAAATGGCAAGAACAATCTCACTAGTTAAAGAAAAAAATGTTCCATCTGTATTTTGTGAAAGTACTGTAAGTAACGAATCACAAATGGTTGTTGCAAACGAAACTGGGGCTAATTTTGGAGGAAATCTTTTTGTTGATTCATTATCTGATGATAGTGGGCCTGCTAGTTCCTATATAAAAATGCTTGAGCATAATTTGGATTTGATAAAAAAAGGGCTTTTTTGAATTATGGAAACAATCAATTATCAAAACTTTAGGATTGAGGCAGAGAATATTTGCGTAGATTACAACGGTAAGGTGGCTTTGTATGATGCCAATTTAAGATTGAAACCTGGTCAGATTTGTGGGTTAGTAGGAATGAACGGGGCTGGTAAAACAACTTTTTTTAACGCTTTAACTGGCTTTGTAAATATTTCAAAGGGAAAAATTAGAATAAATGGAGAGTCAGTAAGATCTGCTCAAAAAGATCAGACAATTGCTTATGTTCCTCAAAATGAGGGAATTGATAGTCAATTTCCAATAAATGTTTGGGATGTAGTGATGATGGGAAGATATGGTTCGATGAATATTTTTAGGTGTCCTAGAGAGTCTGATGTTCAGGCTGTTAAAGATGCTATAGAGAGAGTTGATCTTACTGAACATTTATCTACACCTATTGGAAACTTATCTGGTGGTCAGAGAAAGCGAACTTTTTTAGCTAGAGCAATTGCGCAAAGAGCATCAATATTACTTCTTGATGAGCCTTTTTCAGGTGTTGATATAAGAACTGAGAAACTTATCTCGGAATTATTTATTCAATTTAAAAATGAAGGGAAAACCATATTATTATCAACTCACGATATGATTCATGTCCGTGAATTTTGTGATTTGGTTCTTTTAATAAATAAAACGGTTGTAGCTTATGGCGAAACCTCTGAAGTGTTTACTCCTGAAAATATTACAACCACTTTTGGAGGGATCTCACCTGATTTCTTGTTTGGACCTGAATCCTAAATTTAAATTTATATGGAGCTCTGTTCTTTTTTAACTTTAGATTCATTTATCACAGATCCTTTAACTCATGACTTTATGAGAAAAGCACTTCTTATGAGTTCATTAGTTGCAGCTGTTTGTGGTTTTCTATCAAGTTATTTGACTCTTAAAGGATGGGCTTTAATGGGAGATGCAGTGTCACATTCAGTAATGCCTGGTGTTGTGGTTGCTTATGCATTAGGTCTTCCTTTCTCATTAGGGGCATTTATTTTCGGAGTTGGTTCTGTAGCATTGATAGGGTTTATTAAGCAGAAATCTAGAGTTAAGGAAGATACTGTTATTGGGTTGGTATTTACTGGATTTTTTGCTCTTGGAATCGTATTGGTTTCTAAGATTAAAAGTAATATTGATCTGCACTCTATTCTTTTTGGTAGCCCATTAGGAATATCACTTTCAGATGTTAAACAAACTATATTCATTTCTTTATTAGTAGTAATCCTTTTATTAATTTTTAGAAAAGATTTAATGCTTTATTGTTTTGATCCTAGGCATGCAAAAACAGTTGGGATTAATGTATTTTTTCTTCATTATTTACTCCTTACATGCTTATCTTTGGCAGCTGTTGTGGGCTTGCAGTCTGTTGGAATTATTTTGGTAGTTGCAATGTTGATTACACCAGGGGCTACAGCATATTTACTTACGGATAAGTTTGATAATATGACAGTAATTTCAGTATTAAGTGCAATTATCTCAAGCCTTATAGGAATCTATGTTAGTTTTTGGTTTGATCTTGAAACAGGTGGATCAATTGTCTTGGCTCAAACTTTTATATTTTTATTTGCTTTTTTATTCGCTCCAAGATACGGAATATTTAAGTTAAAGAAATTATTTGCTGGGTATAAATGATAGTGGTGGATGAAACTTTAAATAAAAAGTGGAATTGGTGGCCATTATTCCCCTTATATCCTTATGGAAAAAAGAATACAATTTTAAAAGAATTAATCCCTGATCAAATATGGTCCTTAGAACAAATACAGGGGCTTTATTATGTTGCGGTTCCAATAAGAATGACGGTAATTAAGGTTGATAATGGATTGATGCTAATAAATCCACTGCCTCCGACAAAAGAATTAATAAATGAGTTAGAAAAATTAATTGCGATTCATGGCAAAGTTAAAACAATAATTCTACCGAGTGCCTCTGGACTAGAACATAAAATCGGACTGCCAGCTCTTTCAAGAATTTTTAAAGATGCAGAAATTTGGCTTTGTCCTGGACAATGGAGTTTCCCCATAAATCTACCACTAGATTTCTTAGGAATTCCATCAAAAAGATCAAGAATACTGTTCGAGGAAGGTACTCCACATACAAACTACTTTAAATGGTCTTCATTAGGCCCTCTGAATTTAGGACTTGGCAGATATCAGGAGATAAGCTGTTTCCATTATCCTACGAAAACTCTTCATGTGACAGACGCAATAGTTGGAATAGACTCCACTCCACCTGAGATATTTAATTTTGATCCAACTCCACTTCTTTTTCATTCTAGAGAGAGAGGAGATGAAGCTTTGATTGACTCTATCGAACGTAGAAAAAAAGGATGGAAAAGGTTAGTCTTATTTTCATCTTTTTTGAAACCAGATAAATTAAATATTCCACCTTTAAAAAAAATATTTAAGTATGCATTCAAAAAAGATCTTAGAAATTGGAGATCTCATTTCGGTATTTATCCCTTTTTATGGGACAAAGATTGGGAATCCTCTCTTGTTGAAATAATGGGTGAAGATACTCCTAAGATTCAAATTGCACCAGTTTTACAGAAATTAATTTTTCCGCGTTCAAAAGAAGTTTTACTTAATTGGTTAGAAAATATCAAGTCTTTTGAAGATATGGAATATTTAATTCCAGCTCATTTTACGGCCCCTATAAAATTTACGATAGAAGATTGTCAAAAATTAATTAATGAAATTAATTCCCAAAAGTGGGACAAACTTGCTGAGGATAATAAATTTTTGATGGGTTTATATAAAAAGTTGTTTGAACTAGGAATAATTCCTGAAGAAGTAAATCTTTAAAAACTATTATTCTTCAATAGACATGTTTTCATCATTTTTAAGAGTTTGTTCCAACTCTTTTCTTTGCTCCATTTGTCTTAAGAAATATCCTGTCATCATTGCAGAAGATAATAAATTAGCAATATTGTCTTTTGAAGATGTTATCTTTACATCAAATTGATCTGAGGGAAGCATTCCAAGAAGACCTTGAACATTATGTCTAATAATTTCTTGAATATCTTCACTAGCTGATTTTGCTACTCTTTGCAAAACTTCTGGAGATTGTTTTTGTAAATATTGGATTAAATCATTCTCATCGTTTGGATCATTATTTTCAGTAGCAAGAAATTCTGGATTAAACATTTCTACAACTTCAAGATATAAAAACCCTACAACATCATGTACCCATTAATCTAAATTATTAAGGGCAGGGAACCGAATAGGTCCAATTTTATTAAACGGCCAATATCTAAAAATAGCTTTACCAATAACCTTTTCATAGGGTAAAAATCCCCAAATATGTGAGTCCATACTGTTATTTCTATTATCTCCCATCACCCATAATGACTCTTTTGGGACAATAAAAGGCCCTGTAGAATAGTTAATATTTTTGTCAAAAAAGTAATTTTTTTGAGCGATATCATTTAAGTAAAGTTTACCGTCTCTTACTTCTACTTTGTCTCCAGGTATTCCAATTACTCTTTTTATAAGTGCAGTATCTGCTTCATAACCAGCATTAATTAATTGTTCTGGAACGTTAAAAACAACTATTTTATTTCTTAATTTTGAAAGATTTGATTTGGAAGTGATTTTGGGGGTCACCTTCTCAATAAGAATTTTATCTTGTATTTGAAGAGTCGGAAGCATTGAACTGGATGGGATCCATCTTGGCTCTATAACCTGCCATCGTATAATTAAAGCTATAGATATCCAGATTAAAAGGTTTTTTAAATCCTTTAGTATTGAATTTCTTTTTTCTTGAGTTTTAGACATGTTTAATTTAATTCAGTTATAAGGAAAATCCCAAAGCATTTATATAAATTATGACATCATCTATTGAATGCAAAAATTTTCTTAGAAGTTTACAACTTTTAAATCTCCTTATTAAAATTGGAGTTCAAAATTTAATACTATGTCCAGGTAGTAGATCAGCACCTCTTGCTATAGCTGCTGGAGAATTAAATAAATTAGGACTGGTAAATATTTTTAATTCAATAGATGAGAGATCTGCGGGATTCCACTCTCTTGGGATTTCTGCTGCATCAGGTAATCTTTCTCTAGTTATTACAACTTCTGGGACTGCCGTAAGTAACTTATTGCCAGCAGCAGTTGAGGCTGACCGATCTTGTAAAGGTATTATATTTCTTACTGCTGATAGGCCCTTAAGATTAAAAGATTGTGGCGCTAATCAAACAGTAAATCAAGAAGATTTTTTGAGTTCAGTCTGTAGGAGAGTTTTAAGCACAAATCTAAATGGACTTCATAAAACACAAGAAAATGAAATCTTAAATTTAGTTCAAATTACTGAGAAACAAATATTAACCTTCCCTGGACCTCTTCATTTAAATATTCCTATTGATAAGCCTTTGAATATTTCATCTTTGAATAAAAAAAATGTTTTAGAGGTTTTTGGGAGAATTTATTTAAAGAAAAAATATATATTTCAGGAAGTTGAAATAAAGTCTGATAAAAACAAATTATTAGAAATTTCAAAAAGTTTAAATTTAGATGAATCCGGCATTATTTTGGTAGGTCCATATCAAGGTTCCATAAATGATCTAACTTCTTTCAATAAATCTTTAGAACAATTACAAGATATAACTGGTTGGCCAGTATTTGCTGATCCTGTTTCAGGCGTTTATTCTGATTTGAGAGGATTAGTTTTGAATTGGGAATTAGTTTTAAGAAAAAATAATAATTCAATTAAATGCCATCAACTTTTGAGGCTTGGTCCTATGTCATCCTCAATTGATTTAGAGAAGTTTTTAACAACATTCGAAGGGATACAAATTCTTATAAAAGAAAAAAACCATAGAAAATTGGACCCTATAAAAAAATCATTTGAATATGATTTTGGGTTGTCAAATTTTACTACTCTATTGTTTGAAGAATTATCAATTAACGAAAAAAACAAAAAGTCTCTTACTCCGATGGCTCTAAATCTAATAGAGGAAGGCGAGCAGATTAAAGTAATTTTGAAAGAGAAAATTAATCAAGATAATCAGATTACTGAGTACATGCTTGCAAATCTTGTTCCAAAAATTTGGCCAGCTGAAAATCCTATAATGCTCTCCGCGAGTAGCCCTATTAGAGATTGGCTTACATTTTCTGAAAATGGTACTTTAACAAGAAATTGTTTCAGCTTTAGGGGGGCTTCGGGCATAGACGGTACTTTATCGCTTGCATTAGGCATTTCTAGAATTAAAAATCCTCTACTTCTTGTGACTGGAGATTTAGCTTTTATTCATGATATAAACGGTTGGCTTATTGAAAATTCCATCGATTTGAATTTAACAATTCTTTTGATAAATAATAATGGCGGAAATATATTTAATCGTATTTATAAAGAAAATTTAAAAGAAGATGAATTAAAAAAACTTTTTCTTATGCCAAAAGAAATAAACTGGTCAAAACTCGCAGAGGGTTATCAAGTAAGCTTTAGAAATGTGGCAAATTTTAAAAAATTACGAGAGGCATTCAATTGGAGCATTTCTATCCAGAAATCTGTAATAATTAAGGTTGATATTGATCCAGAAAATGAAATTTGTGAAAAAAATGCCCTGCTAGAAAAAATAATTGGCAGTTAAATTTATCATTTTCTATCTTAAATAATTAGGTTTCATGAAAGTATTACCTGGTAAAACAATTTTAAATTGGTCAGAATGCAAATCTTATGAGGATATTTTGTTTCACAAATCAGATGAGGGTATTGCGAGAATTGCAATTAATCGGCCTGAAAAAAGAAATGCATTTAGGCCGCAAACTGTAGATGAACTCATTAATGCATTTAATATCGTAAGAAATGATGAAACTATAGGCGTAGTTCTCTTTACAGGTGCGGGACCTGACAAGAAAGGTATTCATTCTTTTTGCTCTGGAGGTGATCAGAGTGTAAGAGGTGAAAATGGATATAAAAATGATGAAGGGAAGCAGAGATTAAATGTACTTGAACTTCAAAGATTAATAAGAAGTTTGCCTAAAGTGGTTATTGCCTTAGTTCCAGGTTTTGCAATTGGAGGAGGCCAGGTACTTCATTTAATTTGTGATCTCAGTATCGCCTCCGAAAATGCAATATTTGGTCAAACAGGTCCTAGAGTTGGTAGTTTTGATGCTGGTTTTGGATCTAGTTATTTAGCAAGACTTGTTGGTCAAAGAAAAGCAAAAGAAATTTGGTTTTTATGTAGAAAATATAATTCCAAGGAAGCTCTTAAGATGGGCTTGATAAATGCAATTACAAAGATTGAAGAATTAGAAGCTGAGGGTGTAATCTGGGCAAGAGAGATTTTACGAAATAGTCCAACTGCTATTCGTATTCTTAAAGCTTCATTCAATGCGGAGAATGATGGGATTGCGGGTATTCAAGAATTATCTGGATACACAACTCAATTATTCTATTCGACTGAAGAAGCTCAAGAAGGTAGAAATGCCTTTCTTGAAAAGCGTCCACCAGATTTTTCTGAATATAATTGGACACCCTAGTTTATTTTTCAAAAGAACTTTTTAAATAATTATCAATGAGAATTCTTCTTGCCGCTGCTGAATGTGCTCCAATGATCAAAGTTGGAGGTATGGGAGATGTGGTTGGTTCGTTACCTCCATCTTTGATAAAACTTGGTCACGATGTAAGAGTAATAATTCCAGGATATGGAAAGTTGTGGAGTCTTTTAGAGGTATCTAATGAACCAGTCTTTAGAGCAAATACAATGGGTACTGATTTCGCCGTATATGAAGCAAAACATCCCATTCATAATTATGTGATTTACCTAGTGGGCCATCCAACATTTGACTCTGACCAAATATACGGAGGCGAAAATGAGGACTGGCGCTTTACATTTTTTGCAAGTGCCACTGCAGAATTTGCCTGGAATTGTTGGAAACCTCAAGTTCTCCATTGCCATGATTGGCACACTGGCATGATCCCTGTGTGGATGCATCAGGACCCCGAAATTAGTACTGTCTTCACAATTCATAATTTAAAATACCAAGGCCCCTGGAGATGGAAACTAGAAAAAATGACTTGGTGTCCTTGGTATATGCATGGAGACCATACAATGGCAGCGGCAATGTTATATGCAGATAGGGTCAATGCTGTTTCTCCGACTTATGCAGATGAAATTAAAACCCATGAATATGGAGAAAGCCTTGAAGGATTACTTAATTACATTTCAGGTAAATTAAGGGGAATTCTTAATGGTATAGATCTTGATGAATGGAATCCAGCCCAAGACCCAGTTTTACCTGCTAAATTTAGTATTAAGAGTTTAGAAAATAGGCTAGAAAATAAAAAAATTCTGCAAAGAGAAATGGGTCTCGAAGTTAATCCCAAAAAATATCTTTTAGGTATGGTCAGTAGGTTGGTTGATCAGAAAGGGGTTGACTTACTTCTGCAAGTTTCAAGAAGACTTTTAGCATATACAGATTCGCAAATAGTTGTTTTAGGGACTGGGGATAGATATTTAGAGTCAGGATTATGGCAACTTGCATTAGATTACCCAGGAAGATTTTCTGTATTTCTTACTTATGATGATTCTTTATCAAGACTTATATATGGAGGCTCTGATGCATTTTTAATGCCAAGTAGGTTCGAACCTTGTGGCATTAGTCAACTACTTGCCATGAGATATGGTTCTATTCCAATAGTAAGGAGAGTAGGAGGTTTAGTTGACACAGTTTTACCTTATGATCCAGAAAATAATAATGGCACTGGTTTTTGCTTCGATCGCTTTGAACCTATAGATTTCTATACATCTTTAGTAAGGTCTTGGGAGGCCTTTAGGCATAAAGATAGTTGGGAATTATTGCAAAAAAGAGCAATGAGCCAAGAGTTTAGTTGGCAAAGATCTGCTCTAGAATACGAAATTATGTATAAAGATGTTTGTGGAATAAAAGAACCATCTCCAGATTTTGCTGAAGTCGAAAAATTCTCTTACGGACAATCGGCTGACCCATCTTTAAAAAAAGTATGACTTAATTTTTAATGGAATTCTCTTTATCAGAATTAAACAACGTTTTGGGGGATATTAAAAATCTGAGCGAAGGAAAAAGAGATTTTTTAAATTTTAAAAATATAAGTATTGATAGTAGAACTTTATTAAAAAATGATCTTTTTATAGCTATAGAGGGTAGAAATTTTGATGGACATAGTTTTCTTCCAAATGTTTTAGATAAAGGAGCTAAATCAGTAGTAATAAAAAAAGGTATGCAGAGATTACTTCCTAGTAATTTTCCTTATTGGGTTGTAAATGACACATTAGAGGCATTTCAAAAATTAGCATTGCTAAAAAGAAAAAAATTAAATATCCCTATTGTCGCAATAACTGGTTCAGTGGGTAAAACAACAACAAAAGAAATGATTGGTGGAGTTTTAAATAAACTTGGAAGTATTAAATTATCTCATGCAAATTTCAATAATGAGATTGGAGTTGGTCTTACTATTCTTGCTACAGATACAGAGGATAAAGCTTTAGTTCTTGAGATGGGGATGAGAGGTCTTGGACAGATCGAGAATTTATCTAAATATAGTGAACCCGATATTGCAGTTATTACTAACATTGGCACAGCTCATATTGGATTGTTAGGTTCAAAAAAAAATATTACTTATGCAAAGTGTGAAATTAGTAAGTATTTAAAGCCCGAAGGAGTTATAATAATTCCAGCAAATGATCCATTCCTAGAAAAAACTTTAAAAGAAGTTTGGAAAGGTAGAGTTATAAAAGTAAAACTATTAAATATAGAAAATAAAAAGGAGAGTTTCAAGAAAGATAATAATCTGCGAGGATTTTATAATTCTTCGAATAAAACAATTTTAATTGAAGAAAATATCTTTGAAATTTCACTTGAGGGATTTCACAATGCTTCGAATTTCTTATTTGCTTATGCAGTTGCCAAAGAGCTAGGCATTGATTTTGCAAGTTTTAATAAATTTGATTTTGCAATTTTAGGCGGAAGGAATAAAATTTTGAAATCAGTAAAAACAACAATATATGATGAATCATATAATGCTTCGCCAGAATCAGTAAAAGCATGTATTAAAAACCTGCTTGAAAAACCGAGAAATAAATTTTTCATATTTGGAAGTATGCAAGAACTGGGAAAAGAATCTGAAAAATATCATAAAGAAATATTCAACTTAATAAATAATTCAGACATAGAAAAATGTTTATTTATTTGCGATAAAAAAAATGAAAAAATTTATAGCAATTATCTTAAAAATAAGAAAAAATTTTTAGTTTTAAACAATATTAAAAATATACCTAAAGAGATAAACAAATCTACGAAAAAAGGTGATTCTATTCTTATAAAAGGGAGTAGATGTTGGCAACTTGAAAAAATTATTGAATTAATTAATTAGATCAGGATTTCTTTCTTTCCCAATTTTCTATATTTATTTGCTTAGTTCTTGAGATTGCTAATGAATTATCTTTTGAATCTTTTGTGATCACTGAACCAGCTCCAGTTGTAACTGATTCCCCGAGATTTATTGGCGCTACAAAAACTGTATTTGCACCAATACTGGAATTTTTACCAATTTTTGTTTGATGTTTTTTCTGCCCATCAAAATTTGCGGTAATAGTACCTGCTCCAATATTTGTAGATCTTCCAATAATTGAATCGCCAATATAACTTAAATGGTTTACTTTAGAATCCTCCTCTAATTGACTATTTTTGATTTCGACAAAATTACCTATTTTGCTAAAGGATGATATTTTGGAATTAGGTCTTATATGACTATAAGGGCCAATTTTTATATAATCCATAATCTGAGAAGCATAAACAGTAGAGTTTGAAATTTCGCAATTTAATCCCACATTAGAATTCTCAATAAAAGTATTTGGTCCGATAATGCTATAACTATCTATTTTGGTATTTCCTCTTATATGTGTATTAGCCTCTATAATTACATCCCTACCAATTTCAGCATCTTCACTAATTGAACAACTTGCTTTATTTATAAAAGTTACACCCTTAAGCATATGCTTTTCTTTAATTGAATTCTGAAAAATATCCTCACATTCTGATAGTTGAATTCTGTTATTAATTCCTTGAAGCTCTCCGTTATCATCTACCTCTAGACTTAAGGAATTTTTTAGTAAAGATACTGTATCTGTTAAGTAAATCTCTTTTTGAATATTATTACTTTGCAAGGTATTAATTATTTCTGATAAGTTACCCCAGTTAAAACAGTAAACACCTGCATTTATTAATGGATTTTCTCTTTCTAAATCATCGCAATCTTTTTCTTCAACAATTCTATCTATAAAATCCCCCTTCAAAAAAACCCTGCCATATCCATGAGGATTTGTTTTCTTTGTAGTAATTAAAGAAACATCGGCATTTTTTGAATCGTGTAAAAACAAAAGTCTGTTTAGAGTGTTAGGCCTAATGAGTGGCACATCGCCATTAAGTACCAAAAGTTTTCCTTCATGATTTTTTACTTCTCTACAAAGTGCCTGGATAGCATGACCTGTTCCTGATTGAGGTTCTTGAATAACAAAATGGATTTTTTTATCATTTGGGATTGATTTTTGTACTTCTTTTGATTTGTGTCCAGTAATTACGAAAATTTGATCAGGTTTTAATTCGACACATGAATCAATTACTCTTTGAAGAAGACTTTTGCCAGAAATTTTATGTAAAACTTTTGGCAATGAGCTTTCCATCCTTGTGCCTTTGCCTGCCGCTAATATCGCAACACTTAACATGTTTATTTGAAATCCTTATTTCAATCTAACTCTTAATGGATAACTTCGTCATTCCCCACTTCTTTCTCCATTTATTTGTCGATAATAGATTTGAGAATAATTGTTCGTCTAATCTTCTTTTAATTATATCGTCTTTACTTGTTTTTAAATCTTGATCTCTATATGGAATACTAGCTTTAGTTAATAGATGTTCCTCTTCCATTAAAGATAACTTTTCAAAATTGAAATTAGGTTTTAATTCATACTTATCAAATTTTGATATTGCGACAGTTCCCTGACTCCAAAAAGTTCTGTTTTTAAAACTTGGCTTAATAGTAAAAATTTCTAATCCAAGATCTCTTAAAGTTTTTCTTACCGCTGCTGAAGAAGAATAAGTTATTAAATAGCCTTGAGAGTTAAGTTTTTCTGTGACCTTAGATAAAAAATCAATTGTCCATACTTGTGGGCATTTTTGAGGAGAAAAACCATCTAAATAAATCAGATCGAATTTAACAGATGAAGGAATAATGTTGATTTTTTCTCTAGCATCACCCCATAAAACACTGCATTTAAAAAATTGATCCTCAAAGTAATCTTTTCGATATAGTGATTCAAATATTGTTTTGACTTTCGGAGCCCACAATTTAAGGAAAGATTTATTTCTGAGCGAATATTCAAGAGGCTTTTTATCAATCTCCAATGCATACAAATTTAAATACGATTTTTGTTTAATTAATTCATTTAATAAAGAAGCGGAATTGTATCCTAAACCAAAACATATATCCAAAACATTAAGAGATTTACCCTTAAATCTTTGCAAATTTGAAGTAGCTGTAAACTTTAACTTTGTTTCCTCCAATGCGCCCAGTAAACTATGAAAGTTCTCATGAAAAAACAGACTTCTTAAAGAGTAACTACCATCTTTAGTTAAAACTTCTATTAATTCAGACAAAAACTTTTTAACTTAGTTAATTAGTTAGTTTGGCCAGCTCTTCCCAAAAAGTGGGATACGAGACCCTAGCTGCATCAGCCCGCATGATTTTTGAGGTACCTTTGGCAAGAAGTGAAGCAATAGCAAGACTCATTGCTACTCGATGATCTGTCTCACTGTCTACCTCCGCAGAATGAAATTTTGATTGCCCATGAATAATTAACCCATCCTCTTTTTCTGTTATTTCAGCACCAAATTTTTGTAACTGCCGTGCCATGACTTTTAATCGATCTGTCTCCTTAACTCTTAATTCTTGTGCATCCTTAATTTCAGAAACTCCCTTACAAAAACAGGCAGCAACAGTAAGGATAGGAATTTCATCTATAAGTTTTGGGAGAATATTTCCTTCGATAGTGAATGATCTCAAATTATTTGAAGTCTTTACTTTAATAGATCCAATAGGTTCACCTGCAATAGTCGATTTATCTAAAATCTTATAATTGCATCCCATTGAATCCATTACACTTAAAATCCCTGTTCTAGAGGGGTTTAAACCGACATTCTGAATTAAAACCTCTGAATTTGGAACAATAGATGCAGCAATCATCCAAAAAGAAGCAGAGCTTATGTCCCCAGGAATTAATATTCTCTGGCCAATTAAGTTTCTCCCTGACTTAATAACTACATTCCTTCCTAATTCTCCTCTGATACTGATGTCTGCTCCAAATGCTTTTAACATTCTTTCAGTATGATCTCTTGAAGATGCTGGTTCAATAACAGAAGTAGTTCCAGAAGCTTTGAGGCCTGCCAATAAGATTGCAGATTTTACTTGAGCGCTCGCTACAGGAGTTCCAATAACACATCCTTTTAGTTTATTCCCATTAATTGATATTGGAGCTTTGTTTCCTTTTTCTCTACCAAAAATTTTGCCACCCATCAATGATAATGGCTTGCCCACTCTCCCCATTGGCCTTTCATTAAGAGAAATGTCACCTGTTAAGATAAAATTCTTACCTTCTTGACCCGCAAGTAACCCCATTAATAATCTCATGGTGGTTCCTGAATTCCCACAATTTAGAATTTCTTTGGGCTCTTTTAATCCATCAAGACCCAATCCTGAAATCGTAAAAGGCTCATTTCTTTTTATTTCTGGTATATTCACACCTAATTTTCTAAGACAATCAGCAGTTGAAAGTGGATCTTCAGAATGTAAAAACCCCTCGATAGTCGTCTCACCCTTAGCAATACTACCTATTATTAAAGCCCTATGAGAAATAGATTTATCTCCAGGGACTTTTACTTTTCCATTTAAATTAATTCCACCTTTTATTGTGCGGATATTATTCATTTTCAAATTAAATACTTGATAAGTTTTCTGAAAAAACAAATTAGTTATATATTATCAATAAGTTTGTTTTAAAAAAAAAATAATCAAATTAAGTAACTGTTTTCTATAATAAAATCAGAAAAAAGGTTTTGATTATTAATCTTACTTATTATCACGTTGCAAAAGATGTTCCAAAAATAAGTCCAGATATTGCAGTGGTCATTGATGTTTTAAGAGCTACAACCACAATTTCATGGGCTTTAAAAAATGGAGCTGATGCAATACAAGTTTTTGCAGATTTAAATTTATTAAAAGAATCTGCAACTAAGTGGCAAGCTGAAAAGAGACTAATGCTTGGAGAGAGAGGTGGAAAGAAGATTGAGGGCTTTGATTTAGGAAATTCTCCTTTATCAGTTACAAAAAAAGTTGTTAATGGTAAGAGACTATTTATGAGTACGACTAATGGGACTAAATCATTGCAAAAAGTTCAAAATGCTAAGCATTTATTTGCTATGGGTCTCCCAAATAGGAAAGCAGTTGCCGAAAAAATCATTTCATTAAAAAGTGAAAATGTCTTAATACTTGGTAGTGGTTGGGAAGGCTCCTATTCGCTTGAGGATTCTTTAGCTGCTGGTGCTTTAGCCTCATACCTAAAACAGAACTGTAATTTCGAAATTAATATTCTTAATGACGAATTACAAGCCGCTTTGGCACTTTGGGATTTTTGGAAAAATGATATTTTGAAATGTTTAAAAACAGCAACCCATGGCAAAAGATTGACAAGTCTTGGAGATTATGAGGATGATTTTAAATGTTGTTCTGAACTTGATTGCTTAGAAATTGTTCCAGCACAAGTTGAAAGGGGTGTGATTCGTGCCTCATGATCTACGGATTGGTTCACTAGGAGTAAAGTCTTGACTGATTTTTTAGTAGCTGCATTGCAAATTACGAGCACTTCAAATGTTGATGCAAATTTTATTGAAGCAGAAGAACAGATTGAATTAGCTGCTAGAAGAGGTGCTGAGTTAATAGGATTGCCTGAGAATTTTGCTTTTTTAGGAGGAGATGATGAAAAACTTAGATTAGCTTCTGAGTTGTCAGTAAAGTGTACAAATTTTCTAAAAACTATGTCACAAAGATATCAAGTATTTCTTTTGGGAGGAGGTTATCCTGTCCCTGCTGGTGATGGTAGTCATACTTTTAATAGGTCAGCCTTATTTGGGAAAGATGGACAGATTTTGGCAAAATACGACAAGATTCATTTGTTCGATGTTGATTTGCCAGATGGAAATTTATACAAGGAATCAGCCACTATTTTATCTGGGGCAGAGTATCCACCTGTTGTAGATGTTCCAGGTTTATGCAAAATAGGATTATCGATTTGTTACGACGTTAGATTTCCTGAACTTTATAGATATTTGTCTTCAAATGGTGCAGAGCTAATTATGATTCCCGCAGCTTTTACAGCATTTACTGGAAAAGATCATTGGCAAATCCTATTACAAGCAAGAGCAATTGAGAATACAGCATATGTAGTCGCTCCAGCTCAAACTGGGATTCATTATGGAAGAAGGCAAAGTCATGGCCATGCAATGGTAATTGACCCTTGGGGGACAGTTTTATCTGATGCCGGAAAAACTCAGGGAGCTGCAATAGCACCTGCTGATAAAGAAAGAGTAAAGAAAATTAGGGAGCAGATGCCAAGCCTTAAACATAGAAAAAACAAATTGTTTTCAAACTGATGATAAAGTTTTTAGATAATAAACTTTTTCGTTATTTATCAGTTTTTTTATTTTTAAATTCTTTAATACTTCCAGTTAAATCTTCAAGTGCTCTTGCGGCATGGGCTATAAATATTAATGGGGTTTTAGAATTAAGAACTAAATCAAATACAAATTTAAAAGCATACTTTCAGAAGGCTAACCAAATATCGGGAGATAGATTTTGGGTAGATTTTCCAGGAGAATTAAAAAATCCCAGAACAATAAAAGGTAATGGCCCAATAAAAGAAATTAGATTGGGTAAACCAGATAAGGGTAAAACAAGACTAGTAATTGAATTTAAGGAAGATGCTTATTTGAAACCTTTGACTTGGCAAATGGATGGCTTTGATCAAAATAGATGGAGAATTAAACTATTTAACCCAAAATATTCATTTAAAAAGATTGGTGAAGGTTTAGTTAGAAAGAAAAAAGGAAATATCAAAGCAAATCAAAATTTAATTCATAAGAAGAAAAACAATTATGTTTACTTAAAACTACCAGAGGTAAAAAGAAACAAGTTTGAGGTTGTAATCGATCCAGGGCATGGAGGACCCGATCCAGGAGCAATAGGTATTAGTGGTATTAGAGAAACAGATGTTGTTCTAGAGGTTTCAAAAATAGTTAAAAATTTACTTTCTGAGAAAGGTATTAAAGTAAGGTTGACTAGAACAAATGACGTTGATTTGGATTTGCCTCCAAGAGTTTCCATTGCTAATAATACGGATGCAGATATCTTTGTAAGTATTCATGCAAATGCCTCAAGAGGTAAAAGAAGAGACATAAATGGATTGGAAACCTTTTATTACAGAGGGTGGAGAGGAAGATTACTCGCGAAAAGAATTCAAAAACAAATTTTAAGAGTTTCCCCTGGTAGTCCTGATCGAGGAGTTAAACAAGGTCGATTTTATGTAATTAAAAATACTAGGATGCCTGCAGTTCTTGTAGAAATTGGATTTTTAACGGGAAGATTAGATGCAAGAAGATTAGAAAAAATAACCCACCGAAAAAGATTAGCCTATGCAATTGCAAAAGGCATCCTCGAATATCTAGATAAAGTAGGGTGAAACTTAAAATAGGTATATTTGATAGCGGAATAGGAGGTTTTACCATCCTTAATTCTTTACTAAAAAAACGTAAAGATGTAGAAGTTT
>CACBBE010000001.1 GCA_902537395.1 uncultured Synechococcaceae cyanobacterium | reverse complement strand
CCTCCAGGTTCAAGAACTCTAAAAAATTCATTTAATACTTTTGCTCTAATTGTTCTAGGTAATTCATGAAATAAGTAAACACAAGAAATGCATTGAAAACTATCATTTTCGAAAGGTAATTCCTCAGCATTACCTTTTATTAACTGAATTAAATCTCCATCTAAATCTGAAATATATCTACTTGCCTCTTTTAAGTATGAATCAGATAAATCAATTCCTGTAATTTTTTCTTTAGGAAATGCGGCTCTTAATTGTTTTAATGTTCTTCCTGATCCTGTAGCCACATCAAGTATTTTTATAGAAGTTTTTTTTCTATCTCTAAAAAATTCAAGTCCTTCTTTTATTGGCTTAATTATTCTTCTCCTCATTGAGTCAGCACTACCATTGAAAAGTATCTCAACTTGTAGGTCATAAATGCTAGCTGAAAAATCTGATAGATAACCATCTGTTTGATGATGGAAATTTCTCAAGTAATATTGAGGATAATTATCTTTATCAATTGATTTTGGAAGATCATCAAAGTTTTGTTTTCTGCGTCTATCCCATGTATTAGGCATATCGAGCCAAATTTTAGGATATTGAGTTAGATATCTAAGCCATGGTTCGTCGAACAATAATTTTTTTGGATATATATTTTTTTCTGCATCATTCCAATCTTCTTCTCTTAAAATATCCATTGAATTTTGAATTTGCATTAGAAGATCTCTATCGATATCAAAATTTTCAAGCTTTGAATCGGGAAGAATAAAATTCATTAATCTTGAACTGATCTGCTTGTGAGCGAAACCTGCAATGCTTTTACTTTGTTGTAGCGTTTTATATGCAATTTTTGTAATTGATTCCCTAGCCATTTTTTAATTTATATATCTATATTCCAACAAAAAAAAAATCAATTTGAGAATATTTTGTGATATTTCTCAAATTGATTAATTTAAACTAATGTGTTGTTTTATTTATGCATCGTAATACATAAAGAATTCATGGGGATGTGGCCTTTGTCTTAATTGTTGTACCTCTTCGTATTTTATATCGATAAAGTTATCAATAAAATCTTCAGTAAATACTCCACCAGCTAATAGATAATCCTTATCTGCTTTTAGCGCATTAAGTGAGTCATTTAGAGATGAAGGTACTGTATCAATTTTTGCAAGTTCATCAGCTGGAAGTTCAAATAAATCAACATCAACTCCATCACCAGGATCAATTTGATTTTTAATTCCATCTATACCAGCAAGCATCATTACAGAGAATGCTAAGTAAGGATTTGCAAGTGCGTCACCTGATCTGAATTCTAGTCTTTTTGCTTTAGGGCTTGGACCTGTTAAAGGTATTCTTACCGCAGCTGATCTATTACCTTCAGAATAAACTAGATTTACAGGTGCTTCGAATCCTGGAACCAATCGTTTATAACTATTAGTAGTTGGGTTAGTAAATGCTAAAAATGATGGAGCATGTTTAAGTATGCCTCCGATGTACCATCTTGCTGTTTGAGATAAATTTGCATATGATCCTTCACCAAAGAATAGGGGCTGTCCACTCTTCCATAAACTTTGGTGAACATGCATTCCTGTTCCGTTGTCGTTAAAAACAGGTTTGGGCATAAAAGTTGCTGTTTTTCCATATTTTTTTGCAACATTTCTGACAACGTATTTATAAGTCATAACGTTATCAGCAGCATTTATTAACGAATCAAATTTCATCCCAAGCTCGTGTTGGCCGGCACCAGCAACTTCATGGTGATGTTTTTCTGTGGGAATACCTAATTCACCCATAAGAAGAAGCATCTCAGATCTGATGTCTTGCGCAGTATCATTTGGAGCTACTGGAAAATATCCTTCTTTATATTGTATTTTGTATCCTAAGTTCCCCCCTTCTTCAATTCTCCCTGTATTCCATGGGGCTTCAATAGTATCTACACTATAAAAACAACCTCCTTCTTTAGAGTCATATCTAACATCATCAAATAAAAAGAATTCTGGTTCTGGTCCAAAAAATGCAGTATCTGCTATACCAGTCGATTCTAAATATTTTAAAGCTTTTTGAGCTAAAGCTCTTGGACACCTATCATAAGGTTCCCCGCTTCTAGGCTCTTGAATAGAGCAAATCATGCTGAGAGTTTTATGTTTATAAAAAGGATCTATCCAAGCTGTACTAGCATCAGGCACCATTGACATATCCGAGGCATTAATTGCTTTCCAACCTCTTATTGATGAGCCATCAAATGCTAAACCTTCTGTAAAAGAATCCTCCTCTATCATGTCTGATGTAAGAGTTAAATGTTGCCATTTTCCATGAATATCAGTGAATTTTAAATCGATGAGTTCAATTCCTTCGTCTTTAATTTGACTTAAAACATCTTGAGGAGATTTAGACATAATTTTGTAATACCTTCTATGAAATTAATAACTTGATGATTCTTGTTATGTATCAACGGTAACTTTTTTTAAGACTTGATGCCTTCTTTTAGTGTTTCAAGTCATAAGTTTAATAATTGTTTACCTAAATATTTAAATTGAATGAATTTCTTTAAATAAATATCGCTTATGTGGCGATATTAGTTTAATTTAAAAGTAATTAGATGTAATGCTTTGACAGAAGCAAAACTTATTTCGGCATTAAATGAAGAGAATTTATCTCATTTCTCAAAGACTTATGTACCCTCTAGACTTTTATTAGGTCCAGGTCCTTCAAACGCACATCCAGAAGTCTTAAGCGCTCTTTCTTTGAATCCTATTGGTCACTTAGATGAAGCATATATTTCATTGATGTCTGATGTTCAACAACTTCTAAGATATACCTGGCAATGTAATAATCGTCTTACTCTTCCAATGAGTGGTACTGGAAGCGCAGCTATGGAAGCATCAATAGCTAATTTTATAGAGGAAGGTGAAAAGATTCTTATCGCTAAAAAAGGATATTTTGGAGACAGACTTGTTGATATGGCAACAAGATATAAAGCAGATGTATCTGTTATTGAAAAACCTTGGGGTGAATCCTTTTCTTATGAAGAAATCAAATATGAAATAGAAACTAAAAAACCAACAATTTTTGCTATTGTCCACGCTGAAACATCAAGTGGTGTTTTGCAACCTCTTGATGGTATTGGGGATGTATGTAGAAAAAATAACTGCTTGTTTTTAGTTGATGCAGTTACTTCTCTTGGAGCTCTAGAACTATTGATTGACGAATGGAAAATTGATTTAGCATACAGTTGTAGTCAAAAGGGATTAAGTTGTCCCCCAGGATTAAGCCCTTTTACGATGAATAAAAGAGCTGAAGAAAAACTAAGTTCAAGAAAAACAAAAGTACCTAACTGGTATTTAGATTTATCTCTATTAAATAAATATTGGGGTTCTGATCGTGTTTACCACCATACTGCCCCTGTAAATATGAATTTTGCCATTCGTGAAGGTTTAAGATTAATTGCGAATGAGGGTCTAGAAAATGTTTGGAATAGACACAATACTAATGCAAAGAAGCTGTGGAATGGGTTAGAAAGTCTTGGAATGGAATTACATGTATCAGAGGATTATAGATTGCCAACTTTAACCACAGTTAAAATTCCTCCAGCAGTTGATGGTGATGGTTTTAGAAATCATCTTTTAAGAAACTTTGGAATAGAAATAGGAAATGGACTTGGAGAATTGTCTGGCAAGGTATGGCGCATAGGATTAATGGGCTTTAACTCAAGTGAGGAGAATGTTTATAGATTATTAAACCTATTTGATACTGAGTTAAAAAAATATTCTATTTTTGAGTCCTCAACTTTTTAAACCATAGCTGTAAAGTTTGACTGCATTCGTCTTCTAAAATACCTCCTACAATTTCCATTTTGTGATGAGCACTTTCATGTTTTGATAGGTCGATTGAGCCTCCCAATCCACCTCTTTTCTTATCATAAGCCCCGAAAATAACTTTACCCATCCGCGCTTGAATGAGAGCTGAGGAACACATTGTACAAGGTTCTAGATTTGTGATAATTGTACATTCATTAAATCTCCAATCATTTTTTATTAGAGATGCCTGCCTAAGTGCCATTATCTCAGCATGACCTAGTGGGTCTTTATTTATATTCCTCCTGTTAACCCCTCTACCGATACATCTTCCTCTCTCATCTAAAATTATTGAACAGATTGGTAGATCAACTTTTCCAATTTCTTTTGATCTTCTTAATATCGAATTCATCCACAAAGTGTAATTTGAGTTATTAGTTATTATTTGTTGATCTTTATTACTATTTCCATTTTCAAAAATATATCTCATTTACCAATATTGAGAATAGAATTACTAATAGATATCTTATCTGATGGCTGAAGATTTAATTAATAAAAAAGATATATATTTCCCCTCATATTTAGGGACTAATGACAAATTGATTATTCTTCTGAATAGAGCAAGTCAAACTCTTTGTGACTGGTTCTCTAAAGCTGATAAAAATGGTCCTTTACCTTTTGATGAGAATTTCAAGTGCATTATGCCTGCGGAAGATGGTAAACCTGAAGAAGATTTGTTTTCTGAGATTGAATCTCTTTTGAATAATTCATTTAATCCCGTTCATCCTGGTTCACTAGCACACCTTGATCCTCCGCCTTTAATTTTTTCTATTTTGGGAGATTTAATTGCTGCTGGTTTAAATAATAATCTCCTCGCTTACGAGTTATCACCAAGTGTAACTTTGCTTGAGGAATCATTATGCAAATGGTTTGCCAAAAAAATAGGGTTTAATGATCTCTCAGGAGGTATAGCTGCTAGCGGAGGTACTTTAAGTAATCTTAATGCCCTTATAGCAGCTAGAAATAATGCTGGATTAGCTGCAAATCCTAATTCTGTACTACTTGTTAGTGAAGATGCTCATTCTTCCTTCGTTAAATGTATAAGAGTAATGGGTCTTGATACTACCAATCTTGTCAGGATTAAAACTGATAATCAAGGTAGAATGGACATAATCGATCTCAGGAAGTCTTTAGATAAATGTAAAATAGAAAATAAAAAAATATTTGCTATTGTTGCCACCCTTGGAACAACTGTAATGGGAGCCATTGATCCTATTAAAGAAATAAGTGAAATATGCAAAGAAAGGAATATATGGCTACATATCGATGGCTCTATTGGAGGCATTTTTGCTGTAACCTCTATTCCAATAAAAGGTCTAAATAATATTAATCAGGCTAATTCGATAACGATAAATCCGCAAAAAATTATTGGCATTACAAAGACTTCATCTTTGTTATTGGTTTCAAATATGAGTACTTTAGAAAATACTTTTAATACTGGACTACCATATGTATCATCTAAAGAAAATATTATAAATAGAGGAGAAATTGGCATACAAGGTTCTAGACCTGCAGAGGTTATCAAACTATGGCTTGGGTTACGTTTTTTAGGTCTGAATGGAATAGAATGTATATTAAAATCATCAATTAAAAGAAAAGATTTTTTTATAAAAAATATTAGTAAGAATAAATTTGATATATATTCAGGTCCTCTTCATATTGTTTCATTTATACCAAAGAAACTTGAGCCAGAAGACTCTGATAAATGGACTCAAACTAAAGTTAATGAACTAATTAACAATAATTTTATGCTTTCTAGACCAAAATTTAAAGGTAGATATTTTTTAAGGGTTGTCATGGGAAATTACAATACAAAGGAATCTCATATTGAAGAACTTTTGAGACTTATAGATGCCTAACTTATGAATATGGGTAGACCAAAAATTATTGCAATAGTAACAGGGTTCATATCTATAGCCATTTGTATTGCTTATTTACTCTTAATAACTATCTTTGATTTCAGAACTTATCTAAATGATCAATTATCAAATTTTACATAGTAAATGGAGGCAAATTTTTATTTGATATAAAATACTTTTTCATTTCAATTTTTGAAATAGCTTCACTTACGAAGTTGTTTAAAATGTCCTCTCTCTTACTTATTCTATAAATCCTATCTACTACTTCTTGGATTCCTCCATCTCCCCAATCTTGCCCATTTTTAAAATATTCAATCAAACTTAGTCCTACTATTCTTATTAACCAGCCTGCTGTAACTGATTGTACAGATTTAGATAATATAACTTTAGTCAAGCTTGTAGCTAAAGCAGGAGAAAGAATGGCGAGACCCCCTTTTAGTATTCCTTGTTTAGCCAATGTGCTTAGCAATGAAGTCGCTAAATCTTTTGCATCTTTTTTTGAAAGCTTTATTTCATATATTTTTGATAATTCCATTATCATTTGAAGGTTTACGGAGGTAGTAGTAAGGAAATCAATAGCTGGTAAGGGATTAACTAGTATTACCCCCCCTGTTATCCACATATATTTATTAATCACTTTATTTGACATTAAATATCTTTGTTCTTGCACAAAATTTTTACTTTTAATACCTAACTTATTTGAGCGAAAAAGAATATTATCCGCCAATAACTCTTCACCATTATTATCGAGCGTTTCAATTATTTCTCTAAATAAACTTCCTACCTCTGGAACTAAATTTAAAGCATCTGATTTTATATAGGGAGATTGTTGAGGTATAGCAATTGTTTGAACAACAGAAATTTTATTTTTTCTAGCGGAAGTTATGGAAATTATATTTTCTTTGATGAGGTTATTTTCATCTTTAGACCTCAAATCACATTTATTTAGAACTATTATTATTTTTTTTCTTAATTTTAATAATTCTTTAATTAAATAGTTTTCGTATTTATTTATGTCCTGATCCAACACAAAGAGAACTAAGTCGGAATTTGATGCTTGTATAATTGTTGCTTTTTCTCTTTCTTCTCCTAATTTAGATGGTTCGAATAAACCCGGAGTATCAACTATATTAATATTTCTTTTTAAAATTGGGATGCGAATTTTATAGCTATTAATTTGCTTTGTTGTACCTATTTTTGCGGAAGTTTGTCCAACTATATTTTTTAATAAAGATCTTGCTATGGATGTTTTTCCTGAAGAACCTGCTCCAAAAAGAGTAACTTTATAATCTCCTGTTTTTAATTGGAACTCTAATTTGTTTTTTTGGTAATTTAAAAGTTCAACTTTTACTTTATCGTTAATTTTTTTATTAATTTTCTCGACTCCTTCCAAACTTATCTTGGCAGCACCATATGTATTTTTGAATGAAAGCGTATTTTTTTTATTTTTATATATAACTTTATAAACTATTTTTTTAAATAATTTTTTATCAATATTATAAAAGATATAAATAATTACTATAAAAAATATAAGGGTATAAATATTTACTATTCTTATAAATATCGAAAATAAAATATATAGAAATAATATTAATAATATATATTTAATATACTTCAATTTCAAATAGTTCATTTTATCTATTATTTTTAAAAATGTTATACAGTAAAAAAATGAAGCCAATATTTATAGAGATATCAGCAATATTAAATACTGGAAAATTTATAATATTTAGATTTATAAAATCAACCACAAAACCTTTATATATTCTATCTATACCATTACCAATAGTTCCTCCAAGTATAAAGCTGTAAGAGTATAGATCAAATGTGTTTAAAGTATTTTTCCTAAATATTAAATAAATAAGTAATATTGAAAAAAAAATACTTATTATAGATAAAAATATTCTACTACCACTAAATAAGTTAAATGCTGCCCCGTAATTTTTTACAAAGTCTAATTTGAATAAAAGAAAATCTTTATTAATAAATAATTTTTTATTATAAAACATTAAATATTTCGTAAATTGATCTATTAGAACAATAAAAATACTTAGAGATAAAAAATATATTTTTGTTTGTATTTTATTAATCATTATTTACTACGTTTTAAATGTTCTATAGGTTTAATAAGTAATAAAAGTGGAAAAAGCATTAAAAAATGATATCCAATCTTACCTAAAGAGTACTTCCCTAAATTATATAAAAATAAATTAAATTGACTGTAGAATATAATTTGCATGAAGTTGTAAAATATTCCAGTTAAATGCATAGCACCTATTGCTAATAATCCATTTTTTAAAAATTTTCCAATGTTTATTTTATTTCTATTATTTAAATTATCAATTATTTTTATTAATGGATATAAACCTAATAAATATCCAAAATTTGGAGTGAGCAAATAACCTATTGAACCTCCTTGATGAAAGACAGGAAATATAAATACCCCCAAAATTAAATATATAGAAAATGCTTTGAAAACAACTTTTTTATGAAATATAAGTGTTAATAAAATTATGGTTGGTATTTGCCATGTGATAGGCAACTCAAAGTTATTACTAGATTTATATATAAAAGGTAGTGGAATATAAACAGGTAACATTGAAGTTATTACTAGTGATTGAAGACTCACCAGTATCTCAATTAATTTATAAAAATTGAGCATTATTATAAATTTAATTTATAAACTTCTCAATGCAACAATTGGATCTAACTTAGAAGCTCTTTTTGCAGGTAAAACGCCAAAGATTAAACCTATTGATCCTGAAATGATCATGGTGGAAAAAGTAGTTGTAATTCCTACTGATGCAGGAAGAGGTGTTATCAGAGATAAAAGAAAAACACCTGATAATCCAGTCGTTGTTCCAATTAATCCTCCAATTGTAGATAATATCAATGCCTCAATTAAAAATTGAACTAATATATCTGACTGTTTAGCTCCTATTGCTTTTCTAAGTCCAATCTCTTCAGTCCTTTCGCTTACAGAAACGAGCATAATATTCATGATTCCTATGCCTCCTACTACTAAAGATACTGCCCCAATACCAGCCAATAAAAACGTTAGTCCACTTGTTATGTTTGTTACTATATTTAATGCATCTTCTTGTGATCTAACCGCGAAGTCATCATCTCTGATTATTTTATGTCTTTGCCTTAATAGGTTAGTAATCTGAAATTTAGCGGCACTAGTTGCATTTTTGTTTATAGCTTCAACACTAATGAAGCTTAAACTTACTCCATAAGTTGGGTCTTTCCCTGTAATCCTATTGACCATGGTGGTTAATGGAATATATGCATTTTTGTCTTGATTACTTCCAAATACAGCACCTTTTGGTTTTAATATTCCGATAATTTCATAAGTGTGGTCTTTAATTCTGATTTTTTTTCCAAGTGATGAAGATTTATCTTTGAAAAACTCGTCTTTGAGATCAGGACCTATTACAACATAACTTCTTGCACTATTAACATCACTTTTTGATAAAAATCTACCTTTATCTACTTCAAAGCTTCTTACTTCAAGAAATTCAGGAGTAACTCCAGCAATTGATATATTTAAACTTTTAGAATTTGATTGCACTATTTCGTTAGCAGAGATTTGAGGAGCTACTTTTTTAACTGTTGGTACTTGATTTCTTATTGCTACTGCATCTTCTAAAACTAGGTTTTTAGGAAATGAAATACCTCTTCTTCTTGTGTCATTATTGCCGGGAACAATGAATAAAACATTGGCACCTAAATTACTTAATTGGTTTTTTGCTAATGTTTGAGCACCTCTACCAAGTCCAACAAGTGTAATAACTGAAGCATTTCCGATAATTATTCCCAGCATTGTTAACGAACTTCTCAATTTGTTCGAAACTAAAGTTTTTGTGGCCATGCCTAAGGCTTCTTTTATTGAGATATTCCTAGACATATTTATATTTATCTATTGCTTCATCATCTTCAATTTGTCCCATGTATATAACACCTTCATTAAGCTGAAGTGTAATAAGGTCGCCATTACTGATTTGATGATTATCGATATTTTCTAAATTACAAATTGTAGAAATCTTTTTATTATTTTTGTTGAACAAAGCATAAACATCATTTACATTTTGGTTCGTAACAATGCCGGCAATATTTTTACTAAGTGGAATATTTTGCATTAAATCCTTCGGAACAAATAATATTTCTCCTGGGCAAATTAAGGACATATCAAGATTATCTTTAATTAATCTAGCTTTACCTGTAACACCGATTTCCCCTATTGAAATTCCTCTTGATACAATCTTTCTTACTAAACCTACTTTTATTAAATCTGTAGAGCCACTAATTCCAGTTAATGTACCTGCGGTTTGGACTACTAAATCTCCTTGATTTAGGATCCCCATCTCCTGAGCAATTTGCATAGCTAAACTAAAAGTTTTTGCTGTTCTTTGATCATTTTTAACTACTATTGGAGTAACTCCCCAAACAAGTTGCAATCTTCTCGCTACACTTCTCTCTGTAGTAGTTGCCAAGATAGGTGTTGGTGGCCTGAACTTACTTACATTTCGAGCGGTAGATCCTGATTTAGTTAAAGGGATTATAGCTCCTGCATCAAGTTGTCTAGCTATATTACTCACTGCTGCACTAATAGCATTTGGAATCGTACTTGGTAAGTGGCTTTCAATAGCCTTAAGTGGATAATCCCTTTCAATTCTTCTTGCTATGGTTGCCATCGTTTCAACTGCCTCTACAGGATAATCGCCTACTGCAGTTTCGTTTGAAAGCATTACAGCATCTGTACCATCCAGAATTGCATTTGCAACATCACTAACTTCGGCCCTAGTTGGTCTTGGGTTAGAAGCCATTGAATCAAGCATTTGAGTCGCTGTAATTATTGGGATACCTAATGTATTAGCTTTTCTTATTAATTCCTTTTGTAAAAGAGGAACTTCTTCAGCAGGCATTTCTACTCCCAAATCACCCCTTGCAACCATAACCCCATCACATAGGGGTAATACTGTATCGATCTGATCAATTGCTTCAAATTTTTCTATTTTTGCAACTACAGGAGTTGAATGCCCATTTTTGTTTATTAAATCTTTTATCTCATTTATATCAGATGGATTTCTTACGAAACTTAGTGCTATCCAATCAACTCCTTCAGATAAACCGAATTTTAAATCTTCTTTATCTTTTTCTGTTAATGCTTTTACTGATAATTGAACATCTGGAAAATTAACACCTTTATTGTTTGAAAGAACACCTCCTACAGTTACCATACACTCTAAATTATTAGTTTTTATATCAACTTTTTCTACAATCATTTCTATTTTTCCATCATCTAAAAGTATTCTTTTCCCTTCGCTAACTTCTTGAGAAAGTTTGTCGTAGGTTACATTTGCAATAGTATTTGTACATTCGACTTCATTTGATGTCAGTGTAAATTTATCGCCTTTTTTAACTTTAACTGGTCCCTCTTTGAAGCGCCCTAATCGTATTTTAGGTCCTTGAAGATCTTGCAATATTCCTATATCAATATCTAATTTTTTTGATACTTCCCTTATGGTTTTTATTCTCTCAGCATGATCTTTATGATCTCCATGTGAAAAATTTAATCTGAATGTTGTTACTCCAGCTTTAATTAAATTTGTAATTATCTCTTCAGATTGAGTTGCAGGGCCAATAGTGGCAACTATTTTTGTTCTTCTTTTTAAATCAATATTCGACATATATAGATAATATTGCTAGATATAAATAAATTTACCATACCCAAAGTTAGTTATTTAAGTCATGGATTTTAAAACTTATCAGAAAAAAGCTAGAGAAACAGCACAATATCCAGATTTAGGCTCAAATAATATTTATCCAACTCTTGGATTAGTTGGAGAAGCTGGTGAGGTAGCAGAAAAAGTGAAAAAGGTTATAAGAGATAAAAATGGAATATTTGATAACGAATCAAAATTAGGAATTAAAAAAGAGTTAGGAGATGTTTTGTGGTACATATCAAATCTTTGTACAGAATTAAACTTCAATTTAGAGGATGTTGCATTACAAAACCTTGAAAAATTAAAATTAAGAGCAGCTAAAGGGAAGATAAGAGGTTCTGGAGATGATAGATAAATTTAGCTATAACCTAAGCTTGCATACTGGAGATTTGTAATTAAATTTTGAATAACATTTAAAAGTAAAAAAGCTAATAAAGATGAAATATCAAAGCCACCTATTGGAGGAATAATGCCTCTAAAAATGTTTAAGTAAGGATCTGTGATAGAAGTTAATGCAGATAAAACACCGTTACTCCAATCAATACCTGGAAACCATGTAAGTAAAATTCTTATTATCAATATGAAAGAGTAGATTGATAAAGTTTGGCCCAGAACTGCAAAAATCTCAGATAACATTATCTTGTCGTAATTTAATATATTCTAACATTTACTTATTATTGCTGCTTCCTATATTTGAGAGATATTCATTACTTACAGCAAAAGTTTGAAAAAACTTTTCTGATAATGATAACCAATATGATCTACCATCTTTTTGCTTACGTTTGACGATAAATTTTTTTTCTAATAATTCTTTAATATGATCATAAGCACCTGAACCTCGAAGAAGTATAAGATCCGATTGCAGGATCTTTTTTTTGATCGCAATAGTCGCTAATGTTCTTAATTCGGATGTTTTTAAATCAGAAGGAAGTAAATCATCGACGAATTCATTAAGACTAGATTTTAGTTCAAGAGAAAAACTGTTATTTACTGCATTTAATTCAATAGCTGAATTGGGATTAGAGTATTTATTTTTTAGATCTTTTATTGCTTCATTTATTGAATTTATATCAGAATTAGTAATTTCTGAAAGATCCTTTTTTGTTATTGGTCTGCCTTTCAAATATAGAACAGCTTCAACTTTAGTAACTAGATCTATATCAGATATTGGCGTGGTATTTAGATCAGATTGATTGATTTTAATTACCGAAATCTTTCCTAATTTACCTTAAATTTAATCTGATGCACCAAGGAACAATTTATATGTATCGTTTTGAGTTTCATCCCAGAATTTATAACCTAGAATCCTTACAAATTTATTCCACTCTAAAATCTCATTTTTTTCGATTAAAACTCCAATAACAATTTTCCCTACATCAGCTCCATAATTCCTGTAGTGAAATACGCTTATAGACCAATTAGATTTCATATTATTTAAGAAGTTTATTAATGCGCCGGGCCTTTCAGGAAACTCAAATCTGTATAAAAGCTCAACAAAGTTTCTATATTCCATCTCTTTAAAATTCCTTGGTAATCTTCCACCTACCATATGTCTGAGATGATTTTTAGATAATTCATCATCACTTATGTCAATAAATGAATACTCAGAATTTCTAAATACATTTATTAGATTTTTTTTATCATTTACCCCATAGACTTGAACTCCTACAAAGATCTGCGCATTCTTAGAATTCGACATCCTATAGCTAAATTCAGTTAAATTTCTATTATCAAGTAACTTACAAAAATCAATTAGACTACCAGCACATTCAGGAATTTCAACGGCCATCATTACTTCTTTGCACTCTCCAAGTTCTGCTCTTTCTGCTACAAATCTAAGCCTCTCAAAATTCATATTTGCACCACATGCAATCGCAACCATTTTTTTATTTGAATGATTCGAATTTAAAATATCTTTTTTCATTCCCGCTATTGATAAGGCGCCTGCGGGTTCTAGTATTGATCTAGTATCCTCAAAAACATCTTTAATAGCAGCACATATTTCGTCAGTATTAACCCTAATCATCTTATCTATGTATTTTCTACCAATATCAAAAGTTTTATTACCAATTTTTTTAACCGCCACTCCATCTGCAAATTGACCAACAGAAGATAATTCCACAATTTTGTCTTCCTCCAAAGATTTTGTCATAGCGTCTGCATCTTCAGGTTCTACGCCGATTATTTTTACTTCAGGCCATATTTTTTTAATATACAAAGAAATTCCTGATATCAACCCACCACCACCAACAGCAATATAAATAGCATAAGGTTTTTCCGTAAGTTGCTGTTCAAGTTCAATAGCTATAGTTCCTTGTCCTGCTATGACATCTGGATCATCAAAAGGATGAATAAAACATAAATTTCTTTCATGGCTAATCCTTATTGCCTCTTTATGAGTTTCATCATAATTATCTCCAAATAATATAACTTTTGCTTTTAAATTTTTTACTGCATTTACTTTTACTTGAGGTGTTGTAATTGGCATTAATATCGTTGCTTTGCAATTTAATTTGAGAGCACTAAGCGCAACACCTTGAGCATGATTTCCAGCACTTGAAGTAATTACTCCCTTGGTAAGCTGAGATTTGCTGAGCTTACTCATCTTGTTGTATGCCCCTCTTACTTTGAATGAAAATACATCTTGAAGATCTTCTCTTTTTAGAAAAACTTCATTATTAAGCTTATTACTCAAATTATGAGCTTTTTCTAGGGGCGTTTTTTTAGCTACTTCATAGACTTCAGCTTGAAGTATTTTTTCAAAATAATCATTCATATATATATTTTTAGCATTAATTATTAATCTAATAAAACATTACATGATCTATTTCAAAAAAAATACTCATTTTGCACCTCCACGTTTTAGATTATATAGATACCAATTTTTGTTAAATGCTTTTAAGTGAGCTAAGTCATCCAAATCAACTTCATGGCTTAACAGTTTCACAATTAGAGGAAATTGCTTGTCAAATTAGAGAAAGACACCTTCAAGTAGTATCTACTAGTGGTGGGCATCTTGGCCCTGGTTTAGGTGTAGTTGAGCTTACATTGGCTTTATATCAAACTCTTGATCTAGATTTCGATAAAGTTGTTTGGGATGTAGGACATCAAGGTTATCCCCATAAATTAATAACAGGACGATTCAGTCAATTTGATTCCCTTAGGCAACAAAATGGAGTAGCTGGATATCTAAAAAGAAGTGAAAGTAAATTTGATCATTTCGGAGCTGGACATGCAAGCACTTCAATTTCTGCAGCTTTAGGAATGGCAATAGCAAGAGACAGAAAAGGTGAGAATTATAAATGTGTTGCTGTTATTGGAGATGGAGCATTAACTGGAGGAATGGCATTAGAAGCTATAAATCATGCAGGACACTTACCAAATACTCCTTTAGTTGTTGTATTAAACGATAATGATATGTCTATTTCACCTCCAGTTGGAGCCCTTTCATCTTACTTAAATAAGGTAAGAGTTAGTCCGCCATTGCAATTTTTATCTGATAGTGTTCAAGAAAGTGTAAAAAATATTCCCTTAATTGGTAAGGATATACCAGAAGAATTGAAAAATATTAAAGGAAGCGTTAGAAGATTGGCTGTGCCAAAGGTCGGCGCTGTTTTTGAAGAACTTGGATTTACATATATGGGTCCAATTGACGGTCATGATATTGGAAATTTAGTTAATACTTTTAACGCTGCTCATAAACTTAAAAAACCTGTACTCGTTCATGTTGTCACAACAAAAGGGAAGGGTTATCCTTATGCAGAAGCTGACCAGGTAGGATATCATGCACAGTCAGCATTTGATCTAACTACTGGGAAATCTATTCCATCAAAGAAACCTAAGCCTGTTAGTTATAGTAAAATATTTGGTCAAACCTTATTAAAAATATGTGAACAAGATAGCAAAGTCGTTGGCATTACAGCTGCAATGGCTACAGGTACTGGTTTAGATATATTGCAAAAAAATATTCCAGACCAATATATCGATGTAGGAATAGCTGAACAACATGCAGTTACTCTTGCGGCGGGGATGTCGTGCGATGGTCTTAAACCTGTTGTAGCTATTTATAGTACTTTTCTTCAACGAGCATTCGATCAATTAATTCATGATGTTGGTATACAAAATTTGCCTGTATCATTTGTACTTGATAGGGCTGGGATAGTTGGAGCAGACGGTCCAACACACCAAGGACAATATGATATCAGTTATATGAGATCTATACCTAATTTTGTATTAATGGCCCCTAAAGATGAATCTGAATTACAAAGAATGTTAATAACTTCAATTAACTATAATGGTCCTACGGCTCTTAGGATACCAAGAGGTTCCGGGTTAGGAGTGGCTGTAATGGATGAGGGTTGGGAACCTTTGAATATAGGCGAAGCTGAAATACTTGAAGAAGGAGAGGATATTTTAATTATTGCTTATGGATCAATGGTTGCATCAGCTATTGAAACAGCAAAGATACTTAAAAATATGAACATTAATGCGTGTATTGTTAATGCAAGATTTGTGAAACCTCTAGATAAAAATCTTATTATGTCTTTAGCAAGTAGGATTCTAAAAGTTGTAACTATGGAAGAAGGAACCTTAATAGGTGGATTTGGTTCCGCAATAGTTGAATTACTTAACGATAATGAAGTAAATATTCCTGTATACAGAATAGGTATACCTGATGTTTTAGTTGATCATGCTTCACCTGATCAGAGTAAAGAAAAATTAGGACTTATGCCTGATCAGATGGCAGATAAAATTGTTAAGAAATTTAAGTTAAATAATTAAAAATTTAATAAATAAATTTTTATAAAACACCACGTGAGGCTAATCCTAAGATTGCTCCAATTCCGAAAATATGACCTAGGCAATTAGCACCTACAACTGATGCATGACTTAAACCACCAAAGAATTTTGAATTAGGTATTTCAAAACCTTCATTAGGTTTTCTTATTGTTGCTCTAGCAATTGCATAAGCAAAAACATTACATGCAATCATTACGACGGCACACTTTGGAGACCAAGAAAAAGTTGCTGGATCTGCAGCTGCAAATAATGTAGTAAACATAAAAAATCGTTATTTTCATATATTCTCTAATACTTTTACCTAAAAAACACAAAATTGTAAAAGGTCTTAAGAGTTGTTTACTTCTAAACTATTTAACAACTTTATAAATCCAAACAAAATAACAAAATCACTTAGAGTTAGGAAGGATTCTGCAAAGCCATGCAGGAAGTCAACCTCAACAAGGGTTTTATTATAGTAATTTAGCGTGAAGATAGATACCAATATAGTTATGAATACGAAAAAAACAGTTAAGGAAAATCCTGTTTTTACAAAAATACTTACAGATTTGATTTTATATAAGTAAAACAAAAATATTGCATATGGAATTATTGATACTGCAAACAATAATGTGTTATCAATAGAACCTAATTTATCTATAAATTTAAAAAATAAATCATTCATAAGTCTCTTCCTTTTTAAAAATAGTGAATGATGCGAGAGCTAATGTTGAATTACCAATAAATGTAAATATCCCTTGAAGCGTTACTAATCCATACAATACATCTTGATTATCATAGATATGCCAAGTAATGGCGCACATAGCGCCTATTAAGTTTGGAACCATAGCTAAGCTTAACCAAAAAAATAAATTGTATTTTTTATATGTAGAAATTTTGTATATAACAAAGATGGTAAATATCCATTCAATTACCGAAGAGATGTGAATTAACCAAGTTCCAAATGAAAGTTCGTGCAAAATTTATATTTTTTTCTTTAGTACATTAAGTACTTCTTTGGCATGATTTATAGGTAAAACACTTATCCATCTATAAGAAATTTCACCTTCTGGAGAAATCAAAAAAGTATTTCTATCTGAAAATGGAGGAATCCAAGAACCATATTTATCGCTAATAATTCCTTCAGGATCAGATAATAAAGTGTAGTTTATAGATTTCTCGCTACAGAAACTTTCATGAGAATCTTTTTTATCAGCACTAATACCAATAATTTCGGCATTATAGTTTGAGAAATCTTTTTTTAATTCCGAAAAACCTTTAGCTTCAAGAGTGCAACCTGCGGTAAAGTCCTTAGGATAAAAATACATAACAAGCCACTTACCTTGAAAATCATTTAATTCCCAAATATTTTTTGATTTTATGTTTTTATTAAAACCTTCTAATTGAAAGTTTGGAGCAATATCTCCAACTTCAGGAGCAAAGTCAAAAGCCATAGCTGAATTACAATTAAATAAAAAAATAAAAGATATTAATATACTTACAACTAAATTTCTCATTAAATTTAGAATTTTTTTAAATCAACTCCATTTGATTTAGCAAATTTATCTAAACCTACTTTTTGTATTGATTTTAGTGTTTTGGTGCTAATTTTAATATTCACCCATTTTTTGCCTTCTTCCCACCAAAGTCTCCTTTTTTGGAGATTAACTTGTTGCAATTTTTTTGTACGAATATGTGAGTGACTTACTGCCATCCCGTTATTAGCTTTTGCACCTGTCAGTTCGCAAACTCTTGACATATTTATTAAGTTATATTTTTAAAAATTCTAACACATGACTCAATTTGTTGAATTAAGTAATTCTGAAATTAATTCGGCATTATTATTTTGTAAATTAATTATCTGTTCTTGATCTAATCCACCAACGGAAAGCTTAGCCATATCGTAAACATGATTAGCTATTTTTGATGCCAATTGATTTTCTATAGGATCTTTTTCATCAATAATTATTTTGTTGCCTGTAATTTTATTAAGACCAACAATAAGTGGATGTTCTCTGTTAATTAAGAGCACATGATATTCAGGTAAACCTGGCATCTTTTGTTCCATGTAAGCGCCCATATCATTAATTCTTCTCATTTGTTCTGGAAGCAAGATCATAGCTGGTGGAGCATCTTTACTTGAAATTGACTGCACTTTAACTGTTACTTTCTCATTGTTCAGGGCCTTAACTATTGTATCTCTAAGATTTTCTGTATTTGATTTGCCATCCTTATCTACAATTTCTTTAGATTCTTTATCTTCTAGTTCATTTATTTCTGAATCTACTCTTTGGAATTGATAATCTTCATTTTTACTTTCCAACCATGGAAGAAATTGTGCGTCAATTAAGGGATCTGATTTAATAACTTCTTTATTATCAGATAAACAGATATTTAATGCGCTAGATTGAGCTATGAAATCTGAACAGTAAATTATTTTTTTAGAATCAGTTAATTTATTTCGCTCTTTGTAATTTGCGAGAGTTGTGAAATATTTATCATTGGACTTAATAAGGGATTTATTTTCAATATTTTTAGTTACGTCTTTTTCTGAATTTATTATTGTTTCGAAAATTATACTGTTATTGACTAAATCAGCAAATTTTTCATCTTCGATAGCACCAATTTTAATAAAAGCAGAGATTGAATCCCAAATTTCTGCATAAAATTCTGGAGAATTTTTTATCAATTCCTTCAGTTTATTAGCGATTTTTTTTGAGATAAATGATGAAATAGACCTAACTTTTCTATCTGTTTGTAATGCACTTCTACTAACATTTAGAGGTATATCTGTGGAGTCAATAACACCTCTTAGAGGTAAAAGGTATTTTGGTACTATCTCTTTAATAGAATCGCTTACGAATACTTGATTGCAATATAGTTTTATTTCTCCCTTTTCCCAATCAGCTCTACCTGACAACTTTGGAAAATACAATATCCCTTGTATGTCATATGGATAATCTGTATTTAGATGAATCCATAAAAGTGGATCTCCCTGGAAAGGATAAAGGTATTTATATAACTCAATATAATCTTCATCTTTTAATTCACTAGGTTGTTTTCTCCAAGGAGGATTTTTCTTATTGATTGTCTCTCCTTCTAATAAGACATCTATTGGCATAAAATCACAATATTTTTTTACTAGTGATTTAATCCTTTCAGGCTCGATAAACTCTTTTTCTTCCTCAAGTAGGTGAAGAATAACATCTGTACCAATTGTCTCTCTTTCTGATTCCTCTAACGTGAAATTTGGCGATCCATCACAAGACCATTTGTAAGCTTTTGATTCCCCTACTGCCGATTTAGTTAATATATCAACTTTATCTGCCACCATGAAACTTGAATAAAAACCTAGTCCAAAATGACCTATAAATTCGTCATTGTTTTTTTTGTATTTTGTTAGGAATTCTTCTGCACTAGAAAATGCAACTTGATTTATGTACTTCTTAATTTCTTCATCATTCATTCCAATTCCATTATCGGATATTGTTAAGGTATTTTTGTCGCGGTTAATTGTTATTTTTACTTGAGCCTCCTCAGTATTTTCACAATCACCTGCCATTGATGCCATTCTTCGTTTACTTATTGCGTCAACTCCATTACTAACAAGTTCTCTTATAAATATTTCGTGGTCAGAATATACTGCCTTCTTAATAATTGGGAAGATATTTTCAGTATTAATAAGAATTTCGCCTTTTTCCATTAAAAAAAATCAAATATATTAAATATTATTTCCTAAAAACTAGTTAATCAAGTTTAATTAGGAGTGTTGTCCGAACAATATATGAATTTAAAAACCTAAATAAACTTTAAAAAATTTTATTTAACCCATAAAATTTCACTACAGTTGTTTTCTTTCATTATTTGATTGGCTTTACTCAAGTCATCACATGGATTTAAATATAAGACGGCAATATTCCCTCTTTTCTGTAATTCCTTTTGTTTGTTCATACCTTTTTCTAACAAATAAGAATCTTTAAACATTAATATAATCTTTTTTTTATCTGTCTTTTCTTCCCTAATTAAATTTCTTAAATTATCTATTGAAATTGTAAATCCTATCCCATTTAAGATTTTCTCATTAGGACTAAAGGATCTTACTAATTCATCATATCTTCCGCCTTTTGCAATAACGCTTTTATTTTTTCCATCATCCCCAATAAGTTGAAAAACTATCCCTTCATATAAATTAAGGTGGGGTTGAAACGTGGGGTCAAGTTGTAATTTAACGCAATATTTATTTGATATTTTTGATAATAATTCAAATAAAAAATTTAAATCATCTAAAATTTTACTAGTTCCATATTTAGTTTTCAATTTTTTTAATATTGCAATTGGTTCTCCTCTTGTGAATAAGAGATCTTTAAGAATATATTTATCATCTTCATCAATTGCCAATTTAGATAAATTATCTTGATCAAAATTAACCAAACTTTTCTTAATTTCTTCAAAATTATTATTTTTATATTTACTTAAGATTAAATCCATTATTTTTGTTGTGCTTACAAGTAGAAATAAATTACAACCATCCTTCAAATTAATATTATCGATTGCATCAAACAAAATATTTATAACTTCAATTTCTGGGTATTTAGTATCATATCCAATTAATTCAATTCCACTCTGAAGTTTTTCTTGTAACTTAAATGAATTTTTATTATTTTGTTTTTTATCAAAGACCATTCCATTGGTGAATAATCTTATAGGTCTTTTCTTATTTATTAATCTAGTAGATGACAATCTTACAATAGATGTTGTCATTTCTGGCCTAAGAAATAATGAATTATTACTTACTATTCCCACAAGCTGATTTTCTTCAATAACTCCAAGTCCTTTTATCGTCTCTAAGGTATTTATAAATGATGGTGAAACCTCTTCATATCCCCAGAGTTTATAAATATTATTTAGAGTATTTATGATATTAGCGTTATTTTTCACATCGACTAATTTAATTTCTTTTATATCTGTCATTTTAAAAATTTAACGAATTTTAGGTATAGAGATTTTTCTTAAATGGAGAAACATTATCTAGTTCATTTTTTAATTCATTTTCAAGGCTGGGAGAACAAGCTAAAATTCTTCCAGAACCTAAATTAAATTTACCTGATGGATAATCTGAAATAATTCCACCTGCCTCTTTAACAATGATAGCACCGGCCGCCAAGTCCCATACCTCCAATCCTCTTTCCCAGTATCCATCGACCTTACCTGAAGCAACAAATGCTAAATCAACTGCTGCAGCACCTCCTCTTCTGACACCTCTAGTTTTATGTGTTAAGTAACAGAATTCAGCATAATTATTATCCTCCGTCTCAAATCTGTCATAAGAAAAACCAGTTACAAGTAAACTATCAGAAAGCTTAGAAGGACTTGATACTTTAAGTTCACTATCATTGCAAAATGATCCTAAACCGATACAGGCTGAATATAGTTCATTTAAATAAGGTACTGATATAGCCCCTATAATTGGATTGTTTTTATATACAAGACCAATAGAAGTTCCAAAAAAAGGATATCCATGAGAATAATTTGTTGTACCGTCTAATGGGTCTATACACCATGTTAAAACCGAGGATTTGTCTAATTTCCCTGATTCCTCTGCAATAATTGATATGTTTGGAGTCTCTTCTAATAAATATTCCTTAATTTTATTTTCAACTTCCAAATCTACATTGGTTACTAGATCACCTTTCCTACCCTTTGATGATATATTCTGAATTTTATTGTAATTAATTTTTAGAATTTCATTACCAATTTGAGCAGAGTTCTTGGCTATTTCATACAAACTAGATAAATTTACTTGATTTGCAAGTTCATTTATTTCACTTAATTCAAACATGATAATTAATCTTCTTCAAATTCCCAAGGCGGCGCAACTCTTGTATTTCCATTCCCAAAATATTGTCCAAATTGTAAATCGTAAACTTCATCTTCATATGTAGTTTCCATTTCAAGATCTGAAGTTGCTTTAGCGACACAAAGAAGTGCATAACCTTTATCTTTTAAGGCTTGAGATACCCCCATAGCTTCAGGTTGCTGCAAAGTACCAGATATTATTTTACCTGCACAACTTGTACAGCAACCATTTCTACACGAAAATGGAAGTTTAAAACCTTTCTTTTCAAATTCCTTAAGTATGTACTGATCACTATTAACCTGCTCTTGGTAAACCTTTCCGGTTTCCTTATTTTTAATCGTGACTTTGAAAGTCTTTTTCAAATAACTTTCCTCAAAAATGGGATGATAAAGGGTTAAAATAGTTATCTTGGGAGAGGTGGCCGAGTGGTTGAAGGCGCAGCACTGGAAATGCTGTATAGGGGCAACTTTATCGAGGGTTCGAATCCCTCTCTCTCCGTTTTATATTAGTTTATTCAGGTTAACTACATCAACTCCTTTGTCTGTTAATAATGTTTTAAAAAAGAAAGTAATCTTTTTGACAAGTTATAAATAATCTTATTTATTTAAATTAAGTTGAAAATATTTGATTTTTATTATTATATGTAAATATCTAAGATAAAAATTAATTTAATTATTAGTAAATTTTGCTTTAATTAAGCGATCTAAAATCATGGCGCAAATAGTTGGAATTGATTTGGGTACTACTAACTCTGTTGTAGGAGTTATAGAAGCTGGTCGTCCAATTGTTATTGCAAATTCTGAGGGTTCTAGAACTACACCCTCCATAGTTGGTTTTACAAAAGACAAGGAAATAGTAATAGGAGACCAAGCGAGAAGACAACTTGTTCTAAATCCTAAGAATACCTTTTATAACCTAAAAAGATTTATTGGTAGTGACTGGGACGAATTAGATGAGAATAGTATTTCTGTTCCTTATAACGTAAAAGCTAATACCAATGGAAACGTTAGAGTTCTTAGTCCAAATACAGAAAGAGAGTATGCACCAGAAGAATTAGTGAGCTCATTGATTAGAAAATTAATTAATGATGCTGAAACATATCTTGGAGATACTGTTGATTCTGCAGTTATTACTGTCCCTGCTTACTTTAATGAATCTCAAAGGCAAGCTACAAAAGATTCTGCAATATTAGCTGGTATTAAAGTAGATAGAATCTTAAATGAACCTACTGCTGCTGCTCTAGCTTATGGTTTTGAAAAAAGTTCTTCTAACAATGTTTTGGTTTTTGATTTAGGAGGTGGAACATTTGATGTATCATTATTGAAAATTTCTAATGGTGTATTTGATGTTAAAGCCACTTGTGGTGATACACAGCTTGGAGGAAACAACTTTGATTCAAAAATAGTTAATTGGCTTGCAGAAAAATTTCTTGCTAAACATGATATTGATCTAAGAAGGGATAGACAAGCTTTACAGAGATTAACTGAGGCTTCTGAAAAAGCTAAATGTGAATTATCAGGATTGCAAAAAACAAAAATATCCTTACCATTTATCACAACAACTAAAGAGGGCCCTTTACATATTGAAGAAACCTTAGATAGAAAAATATTTGAATCATTATCACAAGATTTACTAGATAGATTATTAGAGCCTGTTCAAATAGCTTTAGATGATTCTGGATGGAACGCAGAAGATATTGATGAAGTAGTTCTTGTAGGTGGCAGCACAAGAATCCCAATGGTTCAACAATTAGTAAAGACTCTTGTTCCAAATGATCCTTGTCAATCTGTCAATCCTGATGAAGTCGTAGCCGTTGGAGCTGCTATACAATCTGGAATTATTAGTGGTGATTTACAAGATTTACTTCTAAATGACGTTACTCCCTTATCATTAGGTTTAGAAACTATAGGTGGTCTTATGAAGGTACTCATTCCTCGTAACACGCCAATACCAGTTAGACAATCTGATGTTTTTAGTACGTCTGAAGCTAATCAATCATCAGTGGTTGTTCAAGTACGGCAGGGAGAAAGGCCTTTAGCCTCTGAAAATAAATCACTTGGTAAATTTAGACTATCAGGGATACCTCCGGCTCCACGAGGAATTCCTCAAGTCCAGGTAGCATTTGATATTGATGCTAATGGTCTTTTAGAAGTAAGTGCAACTGATAGAACAACTGGAAGAAAGCAAACAGTTTCAATTTCCGGAGGTTCTAATTTAAACGAACAAGAAATAAATTCGATAATTGAAGAAGCCAAAGTAAAAGCTAATGAAGATAGGAAGAGAAGATCTGTAATTGATAGAAAAAATAGTGCTTTAACTCTTATTGCGCAAGCTGAAAGAAGACTTAGGGATGCTTCATTAGAGTTTGGTCCTTATGGTGCCGAAAGACAACAAAGAGCTGTTGAATTAGCCATTCAAGATGTTGAAGATTATATAGATGATGATGATCCTCAAGAATTAGAAATTTCAGTAAGTGCTCTACAGGAAGCATTATTCGGCTTAAACAGGAAATTTGCAGCTGAAAAGAAAACTGATAATAATCCTTTACAGGGCATTAAAAATACATTTGGATCATTAAAAGATGAACTCTTTTCAGATGATTATTGGGATGATGATCCTTGGGATAATCAAATAAATAGAAATTATAAAAATTCGAGGTATGGTAATTCTAGGGACGATGATCCATGGGACAATGACTACTTCCTCTAAAAAAGACTATTTATCGATTTTGGGCTTATCCCCAGATTTCAATGATAAAGAACTTAAAAAGGCCTTTCGAAAAGAAGCAAGAAAATGGCATCCAGATTTAAATAAAAATGATCTTAATGCAGAAGAAAGATTTAAATTAATTAACGAAGCATATGAATATCTAAGAAATCCTAATATCAGGAAAAATAGTTTGGATGAAAATATCAAGGATGATTATGAAAATTATAATTTCAAAACAGGGTTTCCTGATTTTCAGGATTATCTCGATTCATTATTTGGATATGAATTCTCACCAAAGAATTACGAGGAATATGATAATGAACCGTTTGAGGATGAATCGAGAAACTCAAATAATGATGAATTTAATAATTATGAATATCCTACAACCTCTCCAGAAGAGCCGCCTCCAGTTAAAGTTGACAAAGATATTGAAACAATTATTGAATTAACTCCTGTTGAGGCCTTAAATGGAGCTTCAATTTTAATAGAGCTTGAAGATGAATCCGTAGTAGAAGTCGATACACCTCCATTTGCTGGTGATGGATGGAGATTAAGACTTGAAAATATTGCAAGGGGAGGTAAAGATCATTATCTACAGCTAAAAGTTCAAACGGAAAGTGGTCTAAGAATTGATGGTTTAAGAGTTCTTTATAAATTAGAGTTATTTCCTCATGATGCTCTTCTTGGTTGTGCGGTTGAGGTCCCTACCCTTGATGGAAATGTCACACTTCAAGTGCCACCAAAATCATCTACCGGAAGAATGTTACGTTTAAAAGGTAGGGGTCTAACATTCGAAGATAATGTAGGTGATCAATATGTTGAAATCTTGGTAGTGATACCTGCTGATATTAATGATGAAGAAATTGCTTTATATACAAGATTACAAGAATTGTCACTTTCTGATTCTTAATCAAATATTATATAAATAGGAAAATCGAAACTTATGAACGTATTTGTTCTTTTATATAATTCAGGAACAGATAAGGAAGGAATTCATTCAATAGAACTTAAAGGAAGGACCATTGTTCTTATGTTTGAAGATAAGGATGATGCAACAAGATATTGTGGTCTATTAGAAGCTCAAGATTTTCCTTTGCCAACAGTTGAAATGATTAATAAAGAGGAAATAAAAGATTTCTGCATTAAATTAGATTATGAATGTAAATTAGTAGAAAAAGATTTTGTACCTAAAACTGCTGAAGATAGGTTATTTATTTCGCCCCCCCAGAAAAACTTAGAATTTGAAAATTGGGATGAAGACAAAATTAGTAATAAAAATAACATTGATATAAATACCATTAAGGAAAATCTTGAAAAGTTACTTTAGCTATTAAAATATCAATAATTTATTAAACAAATAAAACATGACATCAGCATTATTTGAGACAGAAGTTGGAAACATTAATATTGAATTTTTCTCTGACGACGCACCTAATACAGTTAAAAATTTTACGAAGTTAATTAGTGATGGTTTTTATGATGGTCTTGCATTTCACAGAGTTATTCCTGGATTTATGGCTCAGGGTGGATGTCCAAATACTCGTGATGGAGTATCTGGTATGCCTGGAACGGGTGGGCCTGGATATAATATAAAATGCGAAATAAATTCGAATAAACATCTAAAAGGTTCACTTTCTATGGCTCATGCAGGAAAGGATACAGGTGGTAGTCAGTTTTTTATAGTTTATGAACCACAGCCTCATCTAGATGGAGTTCATACTGTTTTTGGTAAGACAGATGATATGAATGTAGTGCTAAAACTTACTAATGGTTCAAAAATTCTGAAAGCTACATTAAAATAATAATCTAGTCTTCAAAGACAATACTAAATGTCTCTTTATCTAGATTAAATTTTCTTGTAGATGAATATAAGATTTCATTATTAATAGTAAATTTAGTATTTATTAATTTGATGCTACTTTTTGGGTGTAATGCTTGTTCAATGTTTCTAGAAACAATAATTCCAATTTTTGTACTTTTTTCATAGTTGGATAAAAACTGAATAAACAATTCTATATTTTTTATTTCTTCATCAGTAATGTTGGAATTAGTTCTATTTTGATCATGCAAAATTCGCCAAACTAACTTTGGTCGATTCCAGAAGGCCAATAATCTTGGAGTACTTTCTAATTTAATATTAATTTTCTGCTCACGACAAAACTTAATAACGTTATTTTTTATAGGAACTAGATCAATAGATTTATATTTTCCGTCAAGAAAAATTGATATAAATGGATCAATATTCCTGGAATTAGGATTATTTTCATCAATCATGTGGCCTAGCTTCGTTTTTTTTACACTCAAATATTCTGCATTATTATCGTTTGGACAAATTACTAATGGAACTCTCTCAATTACCTCCATTCCATAACCACCTAAACCAGCAATCTTTCTAGGATTGTTTGTAAGTAATTTTAGTTTTTTTATTCCTAGATCGGTCAATATCTGTGCTCCTACTCCATAATTTCTGAGATCAGCTGGGAAACCTAATTTTTCATTAGCTTCTACAGTGTCTAATCCACCATCCTGTAAGCTGTAAGCTTTTAATTTATTTATTAGACCAATACCTCTGCCTTCTTGTCTCAAGTAGACAACAACTCCCTCTTCCTCTTTTTCTATCCTTGATAAAGCAGCCTCCAACTGAGGTCTGCAATCACAACGTAATGATCCAAAAGCATCGCCAGTTAAGCACTCTGAATGCATTCTTACTAATACAGGTTCACTTAATTTTGTTGATTTTTGTTTAACTAATGCAACGTGCTCTGAACCATCAAGTTCGTTAACATATCCATAAGCTTTGAAATTACCAAAAATACTTGGAAGAACAGCATCGGATTTTCTAAATACAAATCTCTCAGTTTGAAATCGATAACTTATTAAATCAGCTATGGATATTAATTTCATTCCCCACTGTTTTGCATACTCTTTAAGTTGTGGAAGTCTCGACATGGAACCGTCAGGATTTTGTATTTCACAAATCACTCCAGCGGGATAAAGACCTGACATCGCCGCAATATCTACTGCCGCTTCGGTATGACCTGCCCTCTTTAATACTCCACCTTTTTTAGCTCTTAATGGAAAAATATGTCCTGGTCTCCTTAAGTCATCAGGTTTTGTATTTGGGTTTATTGCAACTTGAATTGTCTTTGCCCTGTCTTCAGCAGAAATTCCAGTAGTAACATTATTCTCAGGTCCGGCATCAATTGATATCGTAAAAGCTGTTTGGTTTTCATCTGTATTTCTATCTACCATTAATGGTAAATCTAAAGAGTCAAGCTTTTCACCTTGCATAGCTAGGCATATAAGACCCCGTCCTTCAGTAGCCATAAAATTTATTTGCTGTGGAGTTGCAAACTGCGCCGCACATATTAAATCTCCTTCATTTTCTCTTCTTTCATCATCTACAACAATTATGCATTCACCATTTCTTATTGCTGCCAACGCATCACTAATAGGATCAAATTCAATTTTAAAAGATTCATTTATATCCAAAATTGTTCCATTATTTGATTTGGGACTTGTTTCTTTCATTATTCCTATCAATATAGAAAAATAGTGTTTTAGTTACCTTTATTTCAACACTTTATAATCCTATCTCAAAGTCTGCCAATTCAAAGAAATGAATGTTGCAATAGTAGGTGCTACTGGTTACGGCGGTATTCAAGCGGTAAATCTTTTAAAGAAAAATAAAAAATACAAAATTTCATTTTTAGGAGGTAATAAAACATCTGGATCAAAGTGGAATGATAATTTCCCTTTTATTTATCTAGAAAATGATCCTTATATAGAAGATATTTCAGTAGATAATATTTCAAAAAATGCAGATTTTGCGTTGCTTTGTCTACCAAATGGCCTGTCTTCAACATTGACAAGAAAATTATTAGATAGAGGAGTTAAAGTTATTGATTTATCAGCTGATTACAGATATAAGTCCTTAGACGAATGGAAAAAAGTATATTCCAAAGAAGCTGCTATTTATAAAAGGAATGACGATGATTTATGCAAAGAGGCAGTCTATGGTCTTCCTGAAATAAATAAAGAAGCCATTTCAAAAGGCAGATTAATTGCATGTCCAGGATGTTATCCAACATCAGCTCTTATTCCATTAGCTCCTTATCTATCTCAAGGAATTATTGAAAATGAAGGTATAGTAATTGATTCTAAAAGTGGAACTTCTGGAGGTGGTCGAGAACCAAACCAAAAGCTACTTTTATCAGAATGTGGAGAAGGTATATCAGCATATGGATTGATAAAACATAGACATACCTCAGAGATCGAGCAAGTGGCATCTTTAATATCTGGAAATAAAATTGAACTGCTCTTTACTCCTCATTTAATTCCGATTTCAAGGGGTATGCATTCGACTATATATGGGAGATTAAGAGATCCAGGATTAACTTCTGATGATTGCAGAATTCTTTTGGATAATTATTATAGGAATTTCAAAAATATTAAGGTCTTGCCTGTAGATACATTCCCATCAACAAAATGGGTTAAAAATACAAACCAAATTTTCCTTTCTGTTAAAGTCGATATTCGAAATGGAAGGATTATTATTTTATCTGTTATTGATAATTTGTTAAAAGGTCAGAGTGGGCAGGCAATTCAAAATTTAAATATTATGAATGGATTCTCAATGGATGACGGCCTTGAGTTAACTAATAATTTTCCATAAAATTACTTCTTATCAAAAATCCAGCATGAGAGATTGAGTGCGGTAAAATTTTATGCTCAAGGATTTGTATTCTTTTAGTAAGCGATTCAATATCATCATCATCTCTAATGGACAATGCAGCTTGCATTATCAAAGAACCACTATCTACCTCCTCTTCAACAAAATGTACTGAACAACCAGTTATTTTTGAACCATTTAATATTGAGTCATTTATAGCAGTACTACCCTTATATGAAGGAAGAATTGAGGGGTGAATATTAATAATTTTATTCTTAAACTTTTTAATAAATAATGGAGTGACAATTTTCATCCAGCCAGCCATTACAATAAGTTCAACATCATAATTATTTAAAGTATTTATAATTTCTAATTCAAATAGCTCTTTTTGCGAAAAGTCTTTACCTCTTATTATTTTGTGAGGTATCTTTACACTTTCAGCTCTTTTTATACAACCTGCATCATCTTTGTTAGTTATAAGAACTTTAATATCTATATCTAATTCACCTTTTTTAGAGAGATTAATTAACTCCTGAAAGTTCGTTCCATTCCCAGAAGCAAGTACACCTATTTTTAATTTTGGTGAAAATTTTCTAAATTGGGATATCTCAGGAGAAATTATGTAATTAAATGATTTATCCAAAGTTTTTTATTTTATCTAATGATAAATTCATATGAAATAAAAAAAAACCTCTATTCTAAATATTAATATTCAAAAACATATTTATTTGAAGATAAAAATTTAAACAAATTTAAATGATTCAAATCTATGTACTATTCGTATAGATATAATTAAATAATAAATAAAAGAAACAAATATATAAAATGAATGGAGATTTAAACTCTTGGGATAAATTTTGCAATTATCTTTGGTTTGATAAAAAATTAAATATTTGGTTAGACATTAGTAAAATTAATTTTACAAGTGAAGAGATAAAAAATTTAGAGGGGAAATTTATAGATATTTTTTCATCAATTAAAGAATTAGAAAATGGTGCAATCTCAAATATTGATGAAAATAGACAAGTTGGTCATTATTGGCTTAGAAACCCATCAATTTCACCCTCTTCAAAAATAGGAGAGGAAATAAGTGCAGATATTAATGCAATCTCTGAATTTGGAAAACAAATTTTAAATGGAGATATTAAGAATAAGAATAATCAGAAATATACCGATGTTCTATGGATAGGAATTGGTGGAAGTGGTTTAGGACCATTACTTATTACAGAGTCACTGCAGAAGTGCTCTAAAGGCTTAAATTTTTCTTATATCGATAATGTTGATCCTTTTTTAATTAGCGAAATATTAGATGAGTTGTCTGAAAAATTATCCACAACATTATTTGTAGTAGTAAGCAAATCTGGTGGTACGCCTGAACCCAGAATTGCTATGGATATTATTAAAAGTCATTGCGAAAAAAATTCTCTTGAATGGAATTCTAATGCTATTGCTATAACTATGAAAGATAGTAAGTTATTTAATAAAGCCACTTCTGAACATTGGTTAAAAATATTTAATTTACAAGATTGGGTTGGAGGAAGAACAAGTATTACAAGCTCTGTGGGATTACTTCCATTAGCTCTCATTAATGAAAATATATTTGAATTTATTAGGGGAGCATCATTAATGGATGAGGCCACGCGTATAAATGATTTTGTAAATAATCCTGCAGCATTATTATCATCTTCATGGTATTTAACAGGGGATGGTGTTGGGAAGAGAGACATGGTCGTATTACCTTATAGAGATAGGTTACAGGTATTTAGTAAGTATCTTCAGCAATTAGTAATGGAATCATTAGGTAAGAAATTCAATAGGAATGGTGAGGTAGTTAATCAGGGTATTTCCGTTTTTGGTAATAAAGGATCTACAGATCAACATGCTTATGTTCAGCAACTGAGAGATGGCATTGATAATTTCTTTTGTATTTTTATTGAATTATTAGATTCTCCATCTACTAATATTTTTGATGAAAAAGAGAATCCTAAAGAATATCTTTCTGGTTTTTTGCAAGGTACAAGATCAGCACTCTCTAGTGAAAACAGACAAAGTATTACTATCACGATAGAAAAGTTAAATTGTTTTTCACTAGGTGCCTTAATCGCTTTATTTGAGAGGGCTGTATCCTTTTACGCTGAATTGGTAAATATAAATGCATATGATCAACCTGGAGTTGAAGCTGGAAAGAAAGCAGCCGCAAATATTATTGAGTATCAACTGAAAGTAAGTAATTTATTAGATAAAGGTGGAGAATATTCTATAAACGACATAGCGTCATTATTTGATAATGAAGTGAAAGAACCTATATTTTTCATTCTCCGTGAAATGTGTTTCAGTAATGATAAATATTTAGTTAAAGGCGATTGGTCAAATCCAAATTCTTTAATTATTCAAAAAATAAATTCTTAAACCACAATATTCATAATTTTTCCTTTAACAATAATTATTTTTCTTATTTCCTTATCATGTGTCCATTTTAATATGTTAGGCCTTTTAAGAGTCAATTCTTTAATTTGATCTTCACTCATATCATTATTAATATTTACTTTGTCTCTAACTTTTCCATTCACTTGTATTACTAGTTCATATGAATCTTCCTTTAGTGCCTCGGCATTAAATGAAGGCCAGTGTTCTAAATGCACAGATTTTTTAAATCCTATAAGATGCCATATTTCTTCTGCAATATGAGGTGCAAATGGAGCCAACAAAATACAAAATGTTTTTAAAGCCTCAATTTTTAAATTATTGTTAACGTCATAAATGGAATTTGATAATGAATTATAAAACTTCATTAGTTCTGAAATCGCAGTATTAAATTGGTTATTTAATATGTCATTCGAAATTTCTTTTATGGCTATATTCATTGACTTTATTAAACTTTTTTCTTTATCTGGATAGGAATTAGATTTACTATTTATATTTTTTGCAAAATTTATATAAAGCTTCCAAATCCTGCTTAAAAATCTAAATTGTCCTTCAACATCTGTATCTCCCCATTCCAAATCTTTTTCTGGCGGTGCTTTAAATAATATAAACATTCTTGCTGTATCTGCTCCATATTTTTTAATTACTGATTCAGGGTCTATTCCATTATATTTTGACTTAGACATCTTCTCGAAAAGTACTTCTAGTTTGGTATTGTCAATTGGATCTTTAGGATTTGATAGGTCATTAATATCGGAAGGAGAAACATATTTACCCGTTTTATTGTTTTTATAGGCTGCGGCCTGAACCATTCCTTGCGTTAATAGTTTTTTAAATGGTTCATCAATTTCAAATAGTTCGTTATCCCGCAAAGCTTTAGTGAAAAATCTTGCATATAACAAATGCAATATTGCATGCTCTACTCCTCCAACATATTGATCTACAGGCAACCACTTATTAATTTCAATCTTTTCAAATGGCTTATTTGAACATTTTGAAGATGGATATCTTAAAAAATACCATGATGAGCACATAAAAGTGTCCATAGTATCAGTTTCTTTTTTTGCCGCTATTCCACATTTTGGACATGTTGTATTTATCCAATTTTTATTATCACCTAAAGCATTAATCTTGTTAGCCGAGATATCTATATCTTTCGGTAATGCAACGGGCAATTCCGATTGGTTTAAAGGAACAGATCCACATTTTTTACAATTAACGATGGGAATCGGACAGCCCCAATATCTTTGTCTAGATATTAACCAATCTCTTAAACGATATTGAATCTTATTTTCGGCCCATCCATTATTTACACCCTCCTCTGAAATTTTTAATTTAGCAATAGTATTTGCTATACCATTGTATTGATTTGAATTAATAAGATATCCATTTTCCACATAAGCTTCATCAAGCTCTTTTGTTTGTTCATTTTTATCCTTTATTATTACCTGTTTAATATCAATATTATTTGTCTTAGCAAATTCAAAGTCTCTTAGATCATGAGCAGGCACGCCCATAACAGCGCCTGTACCGTATTCATCGAGAACATAACTTGCCACCCAAATAGGAATAGGTTCAGAATTAACTGGATTTATTGCTACTAAGCTAGTTTTTATTCCTATTTTTTCAAGTTCATTATTTTTATTATTTTTCAAATATTGTTTAAGATTTTCTAAATCTTGTATGGTTTCTTGATCAGAAATATTTTTAATTAATGAATGATTAACAGAAATTGCTAAATAAGTAACTCCAAATAAAGTATCTGGCCTTGTTGTAAATACAGTTATTTTCTTTTCTGGATTGGTTTTGATATTGAAATTAATATTTGTACCAATTGACTTTCCAATCCAATTATCTTGCATTATTTTTACTCTTTCTGGCCAGTTATCTAATTTTTCTAAATCCTTCAATAACTCATCCGCATAATTAGTAATCCTTAAAAACCATTGCTTTAATAATTTTTTTTCAACTAGTGCCCCAGATCTCCAAGATTTACCCTCTGAGTCAACTTGTTCATTCGCTAAGACTGTATTATCTATCGGATCCCAATTAACTTCAGATTCCTTTTGATATACAAGACCTGCCTTGTATAACTCTAAAAATAGATATTGTGTCCAAACATAGTAATTTTCATCACAAGTTGCAAATTCTCTATCCCAATCAACTGATAGTCCTAAAAGTTTTAATTGTGACTTCATATGAGAAATATTTTTTTTAGTCCAGACACTTGGACTAATTCCTCTTTCAATCGCTGCATTCTCAGCAGGCAAACCAAAAGCGTCCCAACCCATTGGATGTAAAACAGATTTGCCCTTAAACCTTTGAAACCGAGCTATTAAGTCTGTAATAACATAATTCCTAACATGTCCCATATGAAGATTACCTGAAGGGTAGGGAAACATTGATAAGGCATAAAATTTATCGCTATTCTCAGTTAATTCTTCGGTTTTGTATAAATTGTTTTCTGTCCATATTGACTGCCATTTTTTTTCTATTTCAGATGGATTATATAAATTGGTATCAGTCTCATATTGTTTATCAGGAGAAATCACTTAATTTTTATTTGTTAAATTATTATTTTAATATTCATTGTATAAAATAGAAATAGATTGTTAAAAGGAATAATTTATAATTAAAATTTAAAATATATTATCTACAAATGAAAAATATAACTTTTGAAAAATATCAAGGTAACGGAAATGATTTCGTAGTAATTGATTCTAGAGGTAATGATTTATATAAAAATTACAAGACAAATAAAATATTTGATATAAAACAAATTTGCAACAGGCAATTTGGAATTGGAGCAGATGGTGTGATTTTTATAGAAGAACCTAATAAAGATAATTATGCAAAAATGATAATCTTTAATTCTGATGGTTCTGAAGCACAAATGTGTGGAAACGGAATTAGGTGTTTAGTTGAGTATCTCCACGTAAATGATTCAATAAATAATAAAAATATAGAATATAAAATTGAGACTAAAGCAGGTTTAAAAATTGCAAATTATAAAAATGATGAAATTACAGTGAAAATGGGAGTACCAATTTTAGAAAGTCAAAATATTCCAACAACAATTGAAAAAAAAATCAATTCGATTCCTTCACACGAATTTATTGAGAAAAATTTTAATAATAAAGGTTATGCAGTAGGGATGGGAAATCCTCATTTAATATTCTTTGTTCAAGATTTAGATTCCATTGCTCTTTCTACACTTGGGCCAATATTTGAAAGTAATGAATTATTTCCAGAAAAAACTAATGTTCATTTTTGTCAAATCCTAAATAGAGATAATATCAAGGTAAAAGTATGGGAAAGAGGAGCAGGTCCAACCTTAGCCTGTGGGACAGGAGCTTGTGCAATTCATGTAGCAGCCTATAAACTAGGCCTTTGCAACTCGTTGACAATTGTTTCTTTGCCAGGAGGTAATCTTAAAATAGATTGGTCAAAAAACGATTCTGAAGTCATGATGACCGGTAATGCTAAAAAGGTTTTCTCGGGATCAATTTTAATAAATTAATGGAAAATAATTTTATATATTTAGATAATGCATCTACTACTCCATTATCTGAAAATGTTTTAAATATAATAAATTCAACTTATAAGAATTATTGGCATAACCCTTCATCAACATACGAGCTAGGGATAAAATGCTCTACATATCTTGAAAAAATTAGATCAAAAATTGCATATTTATTTGAAGCAGAACCAGAGGATATAATTTTTACATCTGGTTCTTCGGAATCAACAAATATTGTATTTAATAATATTTATGAGAAATTTAAAAATGGTAGAGTTGTCATTTCAAATGTTGAACATCAAGCAACTACTATTTGTGCTAATAAACTAAAAAAACAAAATTGGGATATTTACGAATGGAAGGTAAATAATGATGGAATTTTAAATATTACTAATATCGATAAAATTTTAACCAATGATACTAAGCTTGCATCAATTATTTGGGGACAAAGTGAAATTGGGACAATTCAACCTGTTCAATTTATAGGTTCCAAATGTGAAGAATTAAATATAATGTTTCATTTAGATGGAACTCAAATATTAAGTAATGGAATATTCAGTTGGAAAGATCTTAAATGTGATTTTTTAAGTTTATCTGCTCATAAATTTGGAGGTCCAAAAGGTATCGGCATTCTCTTAACCAAAAAAAAGTCTCGAATGATTTTAAAAAATAAAGACATATCACTTACCCAGGAATATTCAATTAGACAAGGTACACAAGCTTTGCCATTAATTGCTGGAATGTATGAATCATTAAAGAACATTAAAGGAAAAATAAAATCATATGATCTCAAAACAGAATTTCCTTCGAATAATATTAATAAACTTAAAAATTATTTTTTTCAAAAAATTAAGGATAATAATCATATAAAGATTACAGGCAGTATTAACCATAGGCTTCCAAATCATATTTCATTTCTACTTTTAAATAAGCTATTTGATCCTATAAGAGCCTATAAGATTGTTAATTTCATGTCAGAAAACAGAATAGCGATAAGTAGTGGAAGTGCTTGTTCAAGCTCATCTGGAAAACCTAGCTCAACACTAAAAAATATTGGTTTAAAAGATGATGAACTATATTCCAATATTCGTGTTACTTTAGGTTCGATAAACAATAAGTCAGAAATAGATAAATTTTTAGAACTTATTCAAATATGTATTGATAAATTTTAATGGAAACAAATTACAGACTACCTAAAGATTTAAATGAATCTCTTAAGAATATGGAGGATGCAATTATTCCAAGTTTATTAGATTCAAATAAAAGATTTACTATAGAATTTAATTTTGAAGGATTGAAGTTTAACAGAATTGGAATAACTATTTACAAGATATTAGCTAAAAATAATAATAATGTATTCATAACATTTGCTGATCAAGGTGCTGTGGCTTTAGCTCAAAGAGACTATCCAGATGTCAAAGATAAAATCTTTACTTTTAAATCATTTAATGAATCAAATAATATAAATAATATTGATAGTGTAATGATATCGATAATTCCTCAGCCATATGATTTTGATTCATTTGAACCTATGTCCGATAATTATCAAGGAACGCATTATTCATTAAATCCTAAATTTGAAGATGCCAATATTGGTATAGGAAGTGTTATTAGAGAGAGACGTAAAAACTTTGTCAAAACTTGGAAAAATATTTATTTTCTTCAGCCTTTAAATAAAGCTGCTCTTATGCATATTTATCCAAATAACTGGTTGCTTTTCAAAGAAGAAAACAAAAAATATTTTTTTAAAAAAGAATTTGAAATTAAACCCGACAATGAATCTATTTTTGTAAATTTATAGATTGAATGTGATTAAAAAGATTTATTCATTTTTCTTAATTGTTCTTGTATTAGTAACATCTCCATTCTTAATAAGATATTTATTAACAAATCAGAAAATAAATATTTTAAATAGTATTTATTTTAATTTCCCTGGAATAATTACTAAAAATAAAAAATGTCCTACTTATGATGCTTTATTGAATCAAACGCTAGATGATTCATTTAGTGTATCAATTATCAATAATAACGGGACAATAATTAGTTCCTATAATGATGAAGTTCTAAGGTTACCAGCATCAAATCAAAAATTATTCTCATCAGCTTATGTTTTAAGTAAATATAAATTAAATAGTAATTTAAAGACCTTTTTATTAAAAAAAAATAAAAACAATTATTATTTGCTCGGTCAAGGGGATCCAGATCTGAACTATGAAGATATAATCGAACTAATTTCAAATATTAAAGAAAATAAAACTATTAACTTTAATATTGTAGAAATTGATTCAAAATTAAATTGGCCTAGTGGTTGGACAAATACTGATAAACTTTACGAATATGGATCTCCAATTACATCTCTAGCTATTGAAAGTAATCAAAATAAATATGAAGATATTTATGCTTTAAGAAATTTTATTAAAAACTATTTAAAAAGTAAATTTCCTAATTCAAAAGTAAATATATATTTTTTAGATTCAGAAAAAACATTTTATTTAAAAGATATTACAGAGATAAGTAAAATATATTCAACTCCAATTCTTTCATTATTAACTCTTACAAATTCTGAAAGTCATAATTTTACAGCTGAATCACTCTTTAAAAATGCCTCAAATACATGGAACAATAATGACTATATAAAATTGAAAAGATGGCTTGAAAATAAAGGCCTTCCAGCAACTAATGCTTACTTTGCGGATGCTAGTGGACTGTCTCGAAAAAATAGAATTACAACAAAGTTAGTTGTATTGTTTTTAGATAAAATGAGATATTCTAATAATTTTCAAGCTTATCAATCTACACTTTCAATTACGGGATTAAGAGGAACGTTAGCTAAAAGATTTGTAAATAGTGAATTATCTGGAAAGTTTTTTGGGAAAACTGGGACTCTTTCAAATGTCTTTGCATTATCTGGCTTTTTATATAAAAATGAAAAGCCAATAATTATAAGCATTATCCAAAATTCTAATAATATTGATAAAGAAAAAGCATTTAAATTATTACGTGATCTTTATTACTTGAAATCTTGTTAATAAAAATATTATTTAAAATATTCTTTTAAATCCTTCTCAACAGAGGGAGGTACCATGTGATTAATTTCACCACCAAATTTTGCAACTTCTTTTACTAAAGAACTACTAAGAAAACTATAATTTGTATTTGTTGATAAAAATATAGTTTCAATATCATTATTAAGAGATTTATTTGTATGAGCAATCTGAAGTTCATACTCAAAATCACTCATTGCTCTTAAGCCTCTAAGAATAAGATTAGCTTTTAGATCATTTGCACAATCCACAGTGAGTCCTGAATAAGAAATAACTTCAATATTAGGTAAATGAGAAAGAGAATTTTTTATTTGTATTATTCTTCTTTTAAGATTAAATGTTGGTGTTTTAGAAGTATTTTCTAAAACAGCAACTACTAGATTGCCAAATATTTTTTCAGCCCTTTCTATTAAATCAAGATGCCCGTTTGTTAAAGGATCAAAAGTACCTGGATAAAGAATTTTCATGAATTTATTATGATCGAATAAGAAATTTAGTTAAAATAAAAATATTAGATAAATCAATTATGACATTAAATCTAGAAGCAAAAAAAATCTTATTAAGAAAAATACCTCACGGATTATTTATTTGTGGTGTTAGAGACGAGGATAAAAATGAAGTGAATGGATTTACTGCAAGTTGGGTGACTCAAGGTTCCTTCACCCCACCATTAGTTGTAATGGCTGTTAGAGCAGAGGGTTCTAGTCATGAAATAATAAAGTCCACCAAAAAGTTCTCATTAAATGTGCTTAAAAGTGATCAAAAGGATCTAGCTGCTGTTTTCTTTAAACCTCAAAAAGCATTAGGAGGTAGATTTGAATCTGTTGAATTTAATTTAGGTGAGCTTGGATTGCCTATTTTAGTTGATAGTGTTGGTGGAGTGGAATGTAATGTTGTTGGAAGTGTTATGCATGGAGACCATACCGTTTTTGTAGGAGAGGTTGTATCTGCTTATCTGAATAATGATGTTGACTCACTAAATTTATCTTCAACTGGCTGGAATTATGGAGGATAATTATTTTAAATGAGTAATTCCTCTATCGAAAAAATAGATAACAAATATAATTTTAAAATTGAATATAAATTAATTAATAATAAGGAGTTATTAAAATCAAGATTATCCGAAATTCCGAATTCATCTGGTTGTTATCTTTTTAAAGATATTGATAGTAACTTACTTTATATCGGTAAATCTAAAAAACTACGTAGTAGAGTAAGTAGTTATTTCAATAATTATTCAGATTTAACGCCCAGATTAAGTTTGATGGTTCGTCAAATAACTGAAATAGAAATAATAGTCACAGATAGCGAATATGAAGCATTAAATTTAGAGTCAAATTTAATTAAAACAAACAAACCATACTTTAATATTCTTTTAAAGGATGATAAGAAATATCCATATCTTTGTATAACTTGGAGTGAAAAATATCCTCGAATATTTATTACAAGAAGAAGAAGAAATAGAAATAATTTAGATAGATATTATGGACCTTATGTTGATGTCGGATTATTAAGGAGAACATTATTTACGATAAAAAAAATATTTCCACTTAGACAAAGACCAAGGCCAGTCTATAAAGATAGAACTTGTTTGAATTATTCAATAGGAAGATGTCCAGGTGTTTGCCAAGAAGTTATATCATCTGACGATTATAAAAAAATAATGAAACAAGTATCTATGATATTTCAGGGAAGAAATGATGACTTAGAAATATTTTTACAAAAAAAAATGCTGCAATTTTCAAATGATTTAGATTATGAGAATGCAGCAAAAATAAGAGACCAAATTTCAGGTTTAAAATTATTAACTGAATCACAAAAAATATCAATACCAGATTCTTCAGTTAATAGAGATATCTTTGGAATAGTTTCAGAAAAAAATGTTGCTAGTATACAAATTTTCCAAATGAGATCTGGTAAGCTCATTGGGAGAATTGGCTATAGTCAAAAATTAAATAATGAAGATGAAAATCTCATTCTACAAAAGATATTAGAAGAGCATTATATGAATGTTGAAGCTGTAGAAATACCATCAGAAATTCTTATTCAATATAACCTTCCAAAACAAGCAACCATAGAGGATTGGTTAACGGATCTAAGAAAAAAGAAAGTAAAAATTTTAATCCCAAAAAGAAATAAAAAACATGAAACTGTAGAAATGGTTTTAAAAAATGCGAAATTGGAATTAGATAGAATAATAAATGGGATACAAGATAATGAATCATCAATTGAGGATCTTGCCCAAATACTTGAATTAAGCGAACAACCTAAAAGAATTGAAGGTTATGATATAAGCCATATTCAAGGTAGTGACCCTGTAGCATCACAAGTCGTTTTTATTGATGGGATTCCTTCTAAACAGCATTATAGGAAATATAAAATTAAAGATCCAAACGTTGTTTTAGGACATAGTGATGATTTTGCTTCGATATATGAAGTAATACATAGAAGGTTTAAAAAATGGTCAAGATTTAAAGAAAACGGTGGGGATTTTTCAATAGTAAATGATAAAACGAATAGTAAATTAGACAATGAACTTCTATCAGATTGGCCTGATTTAATAATGATTGATGGAGGAAAAGGACAGTTAAATGCAGCTATTAAAGCATTAAAAGAATTAAATCTTGAGGAAGAAGTAACTATATGTTCATTAGCAAAAAAACATGAAGAAATATTTATTCCAGGCTTTACTAAGTCTCTTGATACTGACGAAAATCAAAAAGGAGTTCTTCTATTAAGAAGGGTAAGAGATGAAGCACATAGATTTGCATTATCTTTTCATCGAGACAAAAGATCTAAGAGAATGAATAGATCTCAATTGTCCCAAATCAGTGGATTAGGACCATCAAGAATAAGAGAATTGCTTGAGCATTTTAAATCAATAGACGCGATAAGAATAGCTAGTAAAGAGGATTTATCAAAAGTTAAAGGACTTGGAAAAAATTCAGTAAATGATATATATGAATATTTTAACGAGTTATAAATATTAATTAATTTTTGAAAAATAGATTTCTTGATATTGTTAAATATAACTATATTAAAAATATATATTTTTAATTAATCTAGTAATTTGGCAGCTGAAGCATATCTCTGGTTTAAATCACTTCACATTATTGGTGTAATCGTTTGGTTTGCAGGCCTTTTTTATTTAGTAAGACTTTTTATATATCATGAAGAATCCAAAAATATGGATAATGAATTAAAAATTGCCTTTAATAAACAATACACCTTGATGGAAAAAAGGCTGGCGAATATAATCACAACACCTGGGATGATATTAGCTTTAAGTATGGCTATATGCATGGTTATTATGCAACCAAGTTGGTTAAGTGAGAAGTGGTTACAAATTAAAATTTCTTTTGTTTTAGGATTAGTAATTTATCATTCTTACTGTTACAAAATAATGTATTCATTACAAAATGGTACTTCAACAATTTCAGCAAAAAACCTTAGATTACTAAATGAGTTGCCTACTTTATTATTATTTATAATTGTACTTTTAGTTATTTTTAAAAATAATTTTCCAACTAGTGTTGCTACATGGAGCGTAGTTGGACTAATTATTTTCATGTTGGCTTCAATACAATTATATGCAAAGATTAGAAAGAAAAATGAGAATTCATTGAGTAATGAATAGGGAAGACTTAGTAAAATTAACCTCCAATATTAATAAAAATAGTTGTCCTAAAAATATTAATTTTCACTGTCATACAAAATTTAGTGATGGAAGTCTAGAACCACATGAACTTTTAGAAGAAGCTTATAAAAATAACTTAAAATTTTTATCGATAACTGATCATCATACAATTAAAGCTCATGAATATATAAAAAAAAATAATATACTTAAAAATTATCCTATAGATTCTTTTACATTAATATCGGGAATAGAAATTAATTGTTTGATTCTGGGATGTTTAGTACATGTAATTGGATTGGGAATAGATATAAAAAGTAAATACCTAAATCCCTACATCCTTGGAGAGTCACCAATAGGTAATGATTTAAATATTAAATCAGTTATAAAAGCAATAAATTTAGCTGGTGGTTTATCATTTCTTGCACACCCAGCGAGATACAGGATTCCCTTTTATAAATTAATTCCAGAGGCCAAAATACAAGGTATTGATGGAATAGAGGTTTGGTACGATTATGAACTTAATGAAGTATGGAATCCTAGTTTATTTGTTTGTTCAGAAATAGATAAATTAGCAGATAAATATTCAATGCTAAAAACATGCGGAACAGATAGTCATGGACTTTCGCTATTAGGTAGATAATTCAGAATTCGTTTTTTTCAATTATTGAATCAGTATTAATAATTATGTTCTTTAAATTTTCAACGACATCTGATGAACAATTATTCCACATTTTTCTATTGATAATTTCAAGTAATCTTTGTGCAATATCTCTTAAAGCCCATGGATTATTCTTTAGAAAGAAATTCCTAAGATCTTGATTACATAACCATGATTTATAAACTTCCTCATAACACCAATCTGAGACTACTTCAGTAGAAGCATCAAAAGCATATAAGTAATCTAATGTAGCTGAAAATTCAAACGCTCCTTTATAACCATTATCCTTCATTCCATTTATCCATTTAGGGTTAAGTATTCTTGATATAACAACTTTATTAATTTCATCTTGTAATTTTGAAATTTTAGATAATCCAAATTTTGATAAATCACCATGATACATTTCAGGTAATTTACCGCTCAATTTTTTTACTGCTGAAGATAATCCACCCTGAAACTGATAATAATCATCAGAATCTAAAATATCATGTTCCTTATTATCTTGGTTATGAACAACTAACTGCACATTTTTAAGAGCATTTTCTAATGATTTTTTATCCTCTATAGGTTCAAGATTATCACTATAAATCCACTTACTCCAATTAAGAAAAGATTCACCAAAATCGTCAATATTTTCCCAATTAGAATTTGAAATTAGTTCTTGCAGACCAGCACCATATGAACCTGGCGCTGACCCAAATATACGATTAATTGAACCACCATCTCTTGATGCCCCAGCAAGAGGGTTAAATTTATCATCCTCATTAAGATTTGAAACAAGATTTATTGCTTTAGAAGTTAATTTAACTAACTGTGGAAATGCATCTCTAAACATTCCCGAAATCCTTAAAGTAACATCAACCCTTGGTCTTTCGAGAACAGATAAAGGAATGATTTCTAGATCTACTACTCTTCTTGAAGGCCCATCCCAAATAGGCTGTACTCCTAATAAATATAGTATTTGACAAATGTCTTCACCACCATTTCTCATTGTGGATGTAGCCCATACAGATATTGCTATATTTTTTAAATCTTCTCCATTATCTTGTTTGTATAAATCAAGTATTTGTGATGCGGATTGACAACCAACACTCCATGCTGATTCAGTTGGCAGTCCTCTCGAATCAACTGAAAAGAAATTTTTACCAGTGGGTAAAGCTTCAGTTTTACCTCTCGTAGGGGCTCCAGATGGACCACTTTTTACATATTGTCCATTTAATGAATTAATAAATGATAATTTCTCATTATATGAAGAATTAATGATTGGATATAGAATCTCTTTTTTTAATAATAAAAAATAGTTATTATGTTTTTTTTCATTAAAGAAATAGTCTATTATTTTCTGATTTTTATATTTTTCTAGATTTTTTATATTGGTATTCTTTTTGTAAAAAAACAGATATATTAAATACTTTGCTTGTTGTTCCAAAAAATCAATAGCCATTCTAAAGTTTAAAATGTTTTTGTTGGAAAAAGTCAATAATATTTTTTTATCCTTTTCATTTAACTTTTGATCATATTTATTTGTCCAAGGATCTAAATCTAGTTTTAAATGTTTTGCAATATATTGAACAATCCCAATTCGATTGGCATTTGGCACTCTAGCGATGCACAAGAATAAATTTATTTCATCAATGTCATTCTGCCTATTACCAAAAATATGCAAACCTGTCCTAATTTGAGATTCTTTAATTTTGCAAAGAAAAGAATCAATCTCTTCAATTTGATTATTATTATATAGAGTGATTTCGTTAAAATCTTTTTTAATTAATTCAAAAATGGATTTTTCTATAATTTCAATCCGATTAGAATCAAATAATTTTGCTTCAAAATATTCGTCTAAATAATTTTCTAATATTGAATATTTTCCATATAATTCTGACCTATCCAAAGGAGGGGTTAAATGATCAATAATTGTTGCAGCAGTTCTTCTTTTAGCTTGGGATCCTTCTCCAGGATCATTTACGATAAAAGGATATATGTTTGGTATTGCTGGACAAATAATATTTGGAAAACATTTATTACTGAGACCTATAGATTTCCCAGGTAACCATTCAACAGTCCCATGTTTACCAATATGGCAAATAGCATTTGCGTTAAAAACTTTTTCAATCCAAAAATATTGTGCTAAATATCTATGGGGAGGTGGAAGATCGGGAGAATGAATATCTCTATCAGTGAAAGCGTCATAACCTCGTTGAGGTTGAATCAATAATGTTATTTTTCCAAATCTAATACCATTTATTGAGAAGCCTTCATTATCAAGATCGATCGCTTCTGATGGTTTGCCCCAACGGTTAACAATAATATTTTTTGGTTCAAGTTCTAAATAATTCCAATATTTTAAATATTCACTTACTGGTAAGTAATCTAATGGTTTGTTATTTTGAGATTCAAGATCATTAGTTCTAGTTTTTATAAGTATTGACATTAATTCCGAAGAATCTTGAGGATAATTACAAGATCCAAGATCATATCCTTCTTCTTTTAGCCAGTTAAGAATATTTATTATCGATGATGGTGTATTAAGCCCAACACCATTACCGATTCTTCCATTCTTTACTGGATAATTACTTATTATTAAACAAATTTTTTTATCAAAATTATTAAGTTTTTGAAGTTTCACATAATTTGTTGCGAATTTTGAAATCCATTTGATACCTACTTGATCAGCTTTGTAACTGGTTATTTCACTGTAGAGTGTATTTTTTTCAGAAATTATTTCTTTAAATGCTGATGGACAGGTAGTAATCCTTCCATCAAATTCAGGAATAATTATTTGCATTAATAAATCAGATGAATTCATTCCAATGGATGAATTTAACCAATTTTTTCTTGATCTATTTGAAGAGAGAAGCTGTAAAATTGGAATTTTAAGAGAAGTAAAAATATTTGTAGAATTTTCAATTAATTCGTTATTTTTGATTTGAGATGAAGAAAATGAAGTTGTGGTAATTATTAATTTAATATCTTCCTTTTTAAAAATATCTATTAATTTCTTTTGAATAATATGATCTTTTAGTGTGGAAATAAATAACGTTTTAGGCGATAGGCCGCATCTTCTTAACTGCAAGTTAAGTTTTTCGTTTACTTCAATTTCATTAGCCAAAAAAAGTGATTTATAGGATATTATCCCTATCTTTTCGCCTTGTTCAATTTTCCAATCATATAAATAAGGATCTGCATAAAAACTAATATTCAAAAACTCTTCAGGAATTAATGATTCATTTACCTTTAGATAATTTAAACAATTAAGAAATTTTCTATAATTATCCATTCCTCCCGATCTTAGTAATCTAGAAATATTTAATGCAATATTTTTATCTATACTACTTATTTCACTTAAGGAAACTTCCTGATCAACAGTACCTGATAGGATTACTAACTTTCTTTTTTTATTGACTGCTTGCCAATTTAAAAGTTGTTCAATTCCATAGTTCCATGTACCTTTATCTCCAAAAATTCTTAGTATGACAACTTTTGCATAATTAATTGTTTTTAATAGATAATTATCTATTTGAGCTAAGGAATTTAAATTAGAAATTTCTAAAGCTCTTATATTATTTTTTAATGAAGCAAATTCCTTTTCTAACAATAAGTTTGATATGAGATTTAAATCAGCTTTGACACTTGTTATAAAAATAAAATCTGCTGTTGGTTGCTCAATTAAATCATCCTTATTCTTTTCATTTCCTGCTATATTTAATATCCTGTGCATTTTTATATATAAATAAGGTTTAGAATACGTAAGTAGGATAAAACAAGTTTACCTTAATTAAATAAATTGAATATGCATGAATTTCTTCCATACGCCTGGTTCGAAGGTAAATGTATTCCATTTAAAGAAGCAAAAATATCAATAGCAACTCATGCACTTCATTATGGTACTGCTGCATTTGGAGGAATGCGAGCGATACCAAACCCTACAAATAAAGAAGAATTCCTTTTATTTAGAACTGATAAACATATAAAAAGATTATCTCAAAGTGCAAAATTACTCTTAACTGATATTTCTGAAGAATATATTTTTAAAGCCTTAGAGGAAGTTATAAAAAGAAATAAGCCAGAAAAACCTATTTATATTAGACCATTCGTATATACAAGCGATTTAGGTATAGCTCCAAGGTTACACAATATTGAAACAGATTTCTTTATGTATTGTATTGAACTAGGAGATTATCTATCCCCAGATGGAGTTTCTTGTAGAATGAGTAGTTGGACTAGACAAGAAGATAGATCTCTCCCATTAAGAGGAAAAATAAGTGGGGCTTATATTACTAGTTCTTTAGCTAAAACAGAAGCTAGTTTATCGGGTTTTGATGAAGCCTTGTTATTAAATTCAAGTGGTAAGGTTAGCGAGGCTAGTGGTATGAATTTATTTATTGTAAGAAATGGAGACTTAATCACTCCTGGTGTTGATCAAGATATCCTTGAGGGGATTACTAGAGCTAGTGTAATTGAATTAGCAAAATCTTTTGGAATAAATGTAATTGAAAGGCCTGTTGATAAAACAGAATTATTAATAGCAGATGAAGTTTTTCTAACTGGTACAGCAGCAAAAATTACACCAGTTAAAAAAATTGAATCAAGTGAATTAAATGGTGAAAGACCAATAATGAATAAATTAAAAAGTAAGCTTATAGAAATAACAGAAGGTCGTTCTCAAGACTATGATAATTGGGTAACAAGAATTTCTCTAAAATAAATTAATTTTTACCTAAAAATGGAATCTTTCAGAACCTATTTAAATAGAGATGAAAAGCCATTAATAATTTTTGACGGGGGCACTGGAACATCTTTTCAGAACTTAAATCTTACTGCCGACGACTTTGGAGGAAAAGAATTAGAGGGTTGTAATGAAAACCTTGTTTTATCCTCACCAAAGGTCGTTGAAAAGGTTCATAATTCATTCTTAGCCGCTGGTTGTCATGTTATAGAAACTAATACTTTTGGAGCCTCATCAATAGTTCTTGATGAATATGATATTGCGGATAAGGCATATGAGATAAATAAAAATGCTGCATTAATAGCCAAAAAGGCTGCCGCCAAATATGCATCAGTAGATAAGCCAAGGTTTGTTGCTGGCTCAATTGGACCAACTACTAAATTACCCACATTAGGGCATATAGATTTTGATGAATTAAAGCAATCATATAAAGAACAAATATATGGTCTTACTGATGGAGGAGTTGATCTTCTTTTAATTGAAACTTGTCAAGATGTATTACAAATTAAATCTGCCTTATTAGCTTCTAAAGAAGTACTTGATAGTAAAAATATAGATATACCTATAATGGTATCAATAACAATGGAAACAACAGGTACTATGCTTGTTGGATCTGACATCGCCTCTGCATTAACAATATTAGAACCATTTAACATAGATATCCTTGGACTGAATTGTGCAACTGGTCCAGAACAAATGAAAGAACATATTAAATATTTATCTGAAAATTCTCCTTTCGCTATAAGCTGTATTCCCAATGCAGGACTTCCTGAAAATATTGGTGGTGTTGCTCACTACAGATTAAAGCCAATAGAATTAAAAATGCAGTTAATGAATTTTATATATGACTTTAAAGTTCAATTAATAGGTGGATGTTGTGGGACAACACCTGAACATATTAAATATCTTTCTTCAATAATCGATGAAATTATCGATAACGAAAGGTCTAACAAAGTTGGTAATAACAATTTAAGTGGTTATATTCCTTCTGCATCATCAATATATAATTCTGTACCGTACAAACAAGACAATTCTATCTTGATTGTAGGAGAAAGATTAAATGCAAGTGGATCTAAAAAGGTAAGGGAGTTATTAAATAACAACGATTGGGATGGACTAGTTTCAATTGCCAAGCAACAACAAAAAGAAAATGCACACATTCTTGATGTGAATGTTGATTATGTGGGGAGAGACGGAGTGAAAGATATGAAAGAAATAACTTCAAGACTAGTTACCAATATAAATTTGCCATTAATGATTGACTCTACAGATGCTGACAAAATGGAAAGTGGATTAAAGTCAGCTGGTGGTAAATGTATTATAAATTCAACCAATTACGAAGACGGCAATGAAAGGTTTGATGAAGTACTAAATTTAGCCTTAGGGTATGGTTCAGGTCTTGTTGTAGGAACTATTGATGAAGATGGAATGGCAAGAAATGCAGATAAAAAATATTACATCGTAAAACGAGCGCTTAAAAGAACCAGAGAATGTGGCTTGTCAGATTATGAGCTATTTTTTGATCCATTAGCTCTGCCAATATCTACTGGGATAGAAGAAGATAGATTAAACGCTAAAGAAACAATTACTGCTATATCTAAAATTCGTGAAAATTTTCCAGATATTCATATCATACTGGGGATATCCAACATTAGTTTTGGTCTCTCACCATTATCAAGAATAAATTTAAATTCAATATTTTTAGATGAATGCATTAAAGCAGGATTGGATTCTGCTATCATCGCACCAAATAAAATTTTGCCATTATCAAAAATTTCTGAAGAAACTAAAAAGCTTTGCTTAGATTTGATATATGACAAAAGAGAATTTGAAGATGATATTTGTATTTATGATCCATTAGTAGAATTAACAAAGGCTTTTCAAGATTTATCTATTCAAGATTTCAAAAAAGCATCTTCAGAAAATAAAAACCTAACTCTGGAAGAAAGTCTAAAAAATCATATTATTGATGGAGAAAAAATAGGTTTAGAGGATCAACTAAATAAAGCGTTAAAAAAATATAAACCTCTTGAAATAATTAATACTTTTTTACTTGATGGGATGAAAGTTGTAGGAGATTTATTTGGTTCAGGTCAAATGCAATTGCCATTTGTACTTCAATCAGCAGAAACAATGAAATTTGCTGTTTCAATTTTAGAACCATATATGGAAACTGTAGATGAAAACATATCAAATGGAAAACTCTTAATTGCAACTGTCAAAGGCGATGTTCATGATATTGGAAAAAATTTAGTTGATATAATACTTACAAATAATGGTTATGACGTTATAAATCTTGGAATAAAGCAAGATGTTTCAGCAATTATAGATGCACAAAAGAAGCACAATGCAGATTGCATCGCTATGAGCGGATTGCTTGTTAAATCAACTGCTTTTATGAAAGATAATTTAGAGGCTTTTAACAATGAAAATATTAGTGTACCAGTAATATTAGGAGGTGCAGCCTTAACTCCAAAATTTGTAAATGAGGACTGCAGCCAAATATATAACGGGAAAATATTGTACGGAAAAGATGCGTTTACAGATCTTAAATTCATGAATGAATATATGGATAATAAAAAAAGGGGTAATTGGTCAAATAAAGAGGGGTTCATTAACAATGAGGGTATAAATATTAATTTAGCCTCATCAAAATCCAACTCTCAAACTGTTCAAAAATCAATATCTTTAGATATAGAGACTTCTAAATTAAATTTAAAAGAAAATTTTATAAGATCTAAATTTATAAATGAAGAAGAACCAATTCAAGCTCCTTTCTTCGGAACGAAAGTCTTGAACGACGTTGATATAGATTTAAATAGGTTAATTTTTTATCTAGATACAAAAGCTCTTTTTAGCGGACAATGGCAAATAAAAAAAGGGAAAAACCAAAGCGTAGATGAATACAATAATTATTTGGAGTCATATGCTAAACCATTGTTAGATAAATGGTTAGATACAATTATAGAAAAAAAACTTATCTCACCCAAAGCAGTTTATGGATATTTCAAATGCGGGAGAAAAGATAATAGTATCCTCTTATTTGATGATAAATCATTAAATAAAATTTCCCAATTTAATTTTCCAAGACAAAAATCTGGGAATAATTTATGCATAGCTGATTTCTATTGTGATTTAAAAAATGATAAACCGATAGATATATTTCCTATGCAGGCAGTAACAATGGGGGATATTGCTAGTGAATATTCTCAAAAATTATTTAAAGAAGATAGATATAGCGATTATTTAATATTCCATGGACTTACAGTGCAATTAGCAGAAGCTCTAGCTGAGTATATCCATGCATTAATTCGCATTGAATGTGGTTTTAGGACTGAAGAACCAGACAAAAATAGAGAAATACTAGCTCAAAAATATAGAGGAGCTAGATATTCTTTTGGTTATCCTGCATGTCCAAAAGTATCTGATTCAAACATACAATTATCATTGTTGGATGCAAAAAGAATAAGCTTGACCATGGATGAATCTGAACAACTTCATCCAGAACAAAGTACAACAGCTATCATTGCACTACACTCAAAAGCTAAATATTTCAGCGCTTAAGCTAAATCTTTAGTTGTTTTCTAAATATTCAATAATTTCCTCCTGTAGTTCTTCCATCGTTTCATAATCACCCAGATCAAGTCCCTCACCCGCGGCATCCTGTGTTAACTCAAGATAATATGAAGCACCATCACTAGATAAAAATTCTAATGCGGAAGTTTCATCACTATCTTTAAACGCTTCATAAAGAGCTTTAAATGCTATGTTTTCAGTAAAGTCCCAATCCATAATGAAAAAAACCTTATTAGAATTATTACCTCCTTACCCCCCATACTCGTCAACCATTTTTAAAGAAATGTTGGTGTTTTATTATTATTAAAAAAATCTATGACCATAAATAATCAACCTCAGTTAAATGTCCTAGGAGAAAAAATTGAGATTTGTAGTTGTGCACCCATAACAGGTTGGTTCAGAGATGGATTTTGCAACTATGAAAAAAGTGATGGTGGGAATCATTCTATATGTTGTGTAATGGATGATAATTTCCTGAAATATAGTAAATCACAAGGTAATGATTTAATAACTCCCATGCCTATTTATTCCTTCCCAGGACTAAAGGATGGTGATCATTGGTGTATTTGTCTTAATAGGTGGAAGCAAGCATTATTAGACGGTCTTGCACCAAAAGTCATATTAGAATCAACGAATATTGTAGTTTTAGAATCAGTAACTCTGGAAAAATTGAAAGAATATCAATTTAATAAAAAGTAATTACAAGTTTATTTTTTTTTTTAAAATGATAGTGATAATTTTTTTTAAATGAGTTTAGAAATATATTGGAAAAAAGCACTAGAACAAACTCGATTATCAATTGATGATGAATCATTATATCCTCTCAAAACTGATATTATTACAGGAGATTTATATAATAAAGACGACTTCATTATTAGGAAACTCGATACTTCAAAATTTAATAAAAAAAAAATTTATGGTCCTAATCAAAATCCATTTTGTCCTTGGGAAAAGATACTAGAAATTGATAAAATTGGTGATAATCATCAACTAATATTAAATAAGTACCCTGTACAAAAAGGTCATATTTTACTTATTACAAATGAATGGAAACCTCAAAATGGATGGTTAGATATTAAAGATTGGAGAGCGATCCAACAAGTTAATAAAGATACTAGTGGATTATGGTTTTTCAATAGTTCTCCAATTGCTGGTGCAAGTCAACCTCACAGGCATTTTCAACTTTTGCGTAGATCTAAAGGTGAGATATCATGCCCTAGAGAAAAGTGGTTTTTAGAGATGAACTCATATCAAGATCTAAATAATAAACTTAAAAAAAATATTATTGTATCCAGATTTAATTTTTTAGAAAATTCATCATCTCTTTTTGATTTTTATTTAGAATTATGCATGAAATTAGGACTTGGGGACCCTATTAGTGATAAGAAACCGATATATCCTTATAATATTTTAATAACTAATAAATGGATCGCTATTATAAAGAGAAAAAATGATCATATTCATGGTTTTAGTATAAACGGTTTAGGATTTGCAGGTTATCTATTAGTAACTGAAAAATCAAATATAAATTATTTAAAGAAATTTGGCCCTGAAAAACTTCTAGAAAATTTTGTTTGAATACTAGTTAGTTACTTCAACTTCTTTATCCCTGCTTATTTGGCTTTCTATAACTTCTATAGATGCTGTTACGGATGCGATTTTACGTTCAAGTGAATCCTTAATATAATTGAGCATTTCTAATTTCTTATGTTGATAAAATCTCTTTTTTTCTTTAGATGACTTGAAATAACAATTAAACATTTTTATTTTATTATAAAAAGATACTTAATTGACTTGTGACATGCGAATAAATTGGTTTTAATTTCAAAACAATATTCCGTATGGACTTTCAATTTTTTTTGAATAAAATTAAATAAATTCCATACTATTCAAGAAAATATTATTGAATACTCCTGAAAATACAAATACAAAAAGAATTTCAATTGATTTACCTGAGGAACTAATTTCCAGGTTCGATCAATTACGAAAAGAGTGGGGATTAAGAGCCAGAGGACCCGTAATAGAAAAGATACTTAAAGAACTTCTTCAAGAAGATGATTTACTACCTAAGAACCAACAGCAAGAAATAGACTTTAAAGGGAAAAATAATAATAATGAAAAATTAAATATTGATGAAGATACTGCATTGGTATTAATTAAATCAGAAGTAGTAAAAGAAGTTAATGAGATATCTTTGAATAAAAGATTTACAAATAACAATCAATATAATGAAAAATCCAACTCAAACATAAGCCTTCCTAATTTTGTTGAAAAAAAAGTAAAGAATCTCAGAAGAAGTATTAATAGTGAAAAATTAAAGGAGAATATTAATGATATTCAGATTAATACAATTAAAGAAACTGAATTAATAAAATGTCGAATTGAGTTAATTAGTCATTGGAAAACCTTATATGGATCAGTTCCTAATGATCATATAGTAGAAGCTTCGATGGATTGGTTTGAAAGGGATATTTGGCCAAATCTTGATGGAACTGAAAATCTACCCTTTACCTGGAGTGCAGCCAATAAATTAATGTCAGAATTATGCCCATTTTGGATAAAGAAAAGTCCATCCCTTGAAATTGTTTTATTAATGATTGGCGTTTTAGAAGACCCTTTTGCCACATCAGATCTGGTAAATAGAATACCAACACTTATGAGAAGGTTTGTAAGTAGATTTAAGCGAAATAATAGATCAAATTCATTTGAAACGTTGGAGTCAACAATGTCAGTACATGGAGCACTTAAATTATTGAATTTATCAATATCAGCAGGATCAGCTCATACTTTCCGTAAAATTAGGGAGGCCTATAAATCAATTGCCTTAGAGATGCATCCAGATGCTGGAGGATCAACAGATCAAATGAGAAAAATAAATGAAGCGTATCAATTGCTAAAAAATCTATATAGAAATTAGTATACTAATTCTTATATAAGACTTACTATTAGTCTAATTAATAGTCTCATATAAGATAACATTGAAGTTAAATATTTCTGATCTTCATCAATCGTTTTTATTCATATTTATGAAAACAATTTTTATGTATAAATTGAAATTAAAGAAAAATTACTTTTAAAATATAAAAATAAATTGTATACTACTTCTTATTTAAGACTTATTATTAGTCTAGAATGTAGTCTTATAATATATAGATAAGATAAATTAATTAAGTAACTTGAATGCATTTTTTCCAATCTGTTAAATGCCTGGGAAAAATTTAAAATAGTAATAAATCAATAATTTATGTCCTTTCAATGTCCAAAAAATTAATAATGGCTAAAAAGTATTGCTATAGAAGGCTTTTATCTCTTCCCGTACTGCCTTAAAGACAGTACTACTTAGATTGAAGCTTTTCAATGGCAGTTTGTTTATCAATACTAGGTACATCACTTAATCCGTTAGCATCAAACCAAGGCGCGCTTGCCCAATCAAAACCATCTCCAAAAGTATTATCTGGTGCAGTTATATACCAATGACATGAAGCGTCTGGTATGTCAACAGCACATTTTGACCAATCATCTGACCACTGAGGAACTTGTACCCACAGCACTGAAGATAGAAGTAGAGTTAGCAAATTTATCATGAACCTTATCATACAACATTACTTAATTTTTTAGGATTATTATTTATCTTATATAAGAATTATATATAGACTAGTTTATAGTCTTATATGAGAATAACGATACAATTAATTTCTCAGTTTAGTATTAAAGCATTTTTCAACATTAGAAATGATATTTGAATGTATTGATGTAATGTCTGAGTCAAGTAATGTTTTATCTTTATCTCTATAAGATAATCTAAATGTATAACTTATATGATCATCTCCAAATTTAGCATCTTCAAAAACATCAAGTAAATTTACATCCTCTAAGAGATTTTTTCCTGTTTTTCTTATCTTTGATGTTATTTCGGAAATTAGAAATTTCTTACTGAAAACAAAATTTATATCCCTTTCCATTTTCGGAACAATTGGATATTGCTTATATAATGGAATCAATTTATTTTTTCTTGTACTAGCGCCCAATAGGTTAGAAACATTTATGTTAAATAAATAAACTTTTTTTAATGACTTCTTTTCTAATATTAGTTTGGGATTTATTTCGCCAAAATAACCTGCATCTTTACCTTCAATAACTAATTTCGCTGATCTTCCTGGATGAAGAAAATCAACTGAATCAGTTGGTTTATCCTCAATTTTTATGTTCAAAGATGATAATGCTTCCTTTAACTTTCCTCTTGCCTCGTAATAATTAAGATCGTTTTCCTTACCCGAATTTATCCATTTTCCAAATTTTTTATTTCCATAAATCGCACCATTCAGAACTTCTTCTTGAATGAACTCATTTTTCTTTTGAAAAACATTTCCAATTTCAAATATATAAAAACTTGCTTGTCCAGCTTTTATATTGCGGTTCACTATCTCCAAATGTTCTTTCCAAATATTATCTCTAAGACAGCTTGTTTCTAATAACAAAGGATTAGAAATCTTTATAAGTTTTTCATTATCTTCAGGAACAAGAGAGTAGCTTAGTACCTCGTTAAAACCATTTTCTATAAAACCATTTTTCACTTTTCTCAATACCAACTGTTCTGATGACAATTTTCCAGGCTTAATTGGATTAGGAAGTTTTAAGTCGAATCTGTCATACCCTATTAATCTCGCTATTTCTTCAATTAAATCTATTTCTCTTATTAAATCATGTGATCTATTAGGAATTACTGCTACATCCCAGCCATATTCTTTATTCTTTAAAGTACAACCTATGAGTGTTAATTTATCAACAATTTCATTATCAGATAAATTTCTTTTCTCAAATTGACCGTTAATTATTAATGGACCAAGAATTTTGTGTATTCTATTTCTCCGTAGTTTAATAAATATATCCTCATTACTTATTAAATTGGAAGTATTTATGGTTGGTGAATTAATAGAAAAATATTCTTCTAAAAGATTAATTGCCCTTGTTACGGCACTTATTGTATTTTTTGATGAAATCCCTTTTTCATACCTGCTGCTAGATTCTGTTCTTATGCCTACCGCCTTTGAAGATTTTCTTATAGTAACTGGATTAAAAACAGCGCCTTCAAGATAAATAGACGAGGTAGTATTAGTCACAGAAGTCTCTAAACCGCCTATCACCCCAGCAATAGCTACCGGTTTATCGCAACAAGTAATAACTGTGATATTGTCATTTAAGTCATATTCTTTACCATCTAAGCAAATAAGGCTTTCGTTATTCTTACCTTTTCTCACAGAGAAATCTTCAGGAGAAACTTCTTTACCAATTAAGTTTGACAGTTTATCTTTATCAAACGCATGCAAAGGTTGACCTTGTTCCAAAAGAATATAATTTGTCAAATCAACTAGAAGATTAATTGATTTTATACCTGATTTTTCTATACGGTCTTTAAGCCAATTTGGCGATAATTTCTCACCATTTACTCCATCAATGCAGCTTAATGTATAGATGCAACTAGATTCTATAGCCTCTGGACAAAGTTTAATTCCTTTAAGTAAATGAAGATTGTATTTATGGTTTATTTCTGGAAAATTTAAGGTTGATTCTAAAAGGGCAGAAATTTCACGGGCTATACCTATAACAGACATTCCGTCAGGTCTATTAGCTGTAATGGCTAAATCATATATAAAATCATTTAATTGAAGCAATTTAGACCCTGGAGTGCCCAATTCATGTTTTAAGGCTAAATCATCATCAATGATCTCTATCCCCTCGCTAGAGTCCTCTAAACCAATTTCCTGCAGTGAACATATCATTCCTTCACTCATGACACCTCTAATTTCACTTTTTTTAATTGTTAAATCAACTGCATTTAATTTCGCGCCGACAGTAGCAACATAAACATAAATATTTGGTTTAATATTACTGGCACCACAGATAATTTGTAAATTCTTTGAATTACCAATATCGACTTGGCAAATTGAAAGTTTGTCAGATCCTTCGTGTTTTAAAACAGATAATACCTTACCTAAAACAACACCATTTACATTTTTTGAACAATCTTCTAATGATTCAACCTCAAATCCACCAATAGACAATTTCTCAGAGAGATCTTCAGGAGTAGAAGTTATTTCTACTAAATTTTTCAACCAATTTTGAGAAATTTTCATATATATTTTTTAATCAATGTTGATAAAAGAAATGAGTATATCTTCAAAAAAGTTTGTTGAAGATGTACAATAGAAAATTATACAATAAAGTATTAATTAAAATGGCCAAAAAAGGGACAAGAGTTGTAGTGACCCTGGAATGTACTGAAGCTAGGAAAAGCACAGATCCTAAGAGATCAAATGGTGTCTCAAGATATACTACTGAAAAGAACCGTAGAAATACAACTGAAAGATTAGAACTAAAAAAGTTTAATCCCCATTTAAACAGAATGACAATTCACAAAGAAATTAAGTAATCAATTCAAATTAAATCATGCCTAATTCAATTTTTAAAAAACAATTATCACCTATCAAACCTGGAGATCCTATTGACTATAAGGATGTAGAACTACTAAAAAAATTCATAACTGAGAGGGGAAAAATTCTTCCAAGAAGGATGACAGGTTTAACCTCTAAGCAACAAAGAGATCTTACATTAGCTGTGAAGAGAGCCAGAATTGTAGCTCTTTTACCCTTTGTAAATCCTGAGGGATGATTTTATATTGAATATAGTTAGCACTATAATTAATATCTCAAATATTTGAAAGATTTAACTAATTTAAAAACATATATTATTGACTCTGATGATCCACATGAGGTTGATGACGCTATTTCATTAGAAATAAAAGAAGGAAATAAAAAAAATTTATGGATACATATTAGTAATCCATGTAAACTCTTTCTGCATGACTCTAATGTTGATATAAATGCAAGAAAGAGAAATAGCAGTTTATATTTAATTGATCAATACGTACCAATGCTATCTAAAGATATTCTTGAAAAGGCAAATCTAGCTCAAAATAAAGTGTCAGAAACTATTAGTGCAGCAATAGAATTCAACGAAGATGGGTCAATAAATAATTATGAAATAACTGAAGCAATAATAAAACCAAAATATCAATTAACATATGAAGATGCAAATGAAATATTAGAAATAGAACCTAAAGAAGAAATAGAATTAATTGAGATTAAAAATTTATTAGAAAAGAGTACAACATTTAGAAAGACACAAGGAGCAATTATTTTTGAAAGTCCTAATAGTAAAATTAAATTATATGAGCATAAGATTATACTAACTAAATTAGAGAAAACATTATCACAAATTATAGTTGCAGAAGCAATGATATTAATGGGTTACGTAACAAGTTTATTTATTGATAAATATAATTTAGCAGCTGCATATAGGATTCAAAAACTAAACTGCAATCCATCTGAAATACTTAATAGATACAATGATAGTGATATTAAATATATAATACTAAAACAATATATGGGAAGAAGTTATATAACTACTAAGCCAGGAGTTCATGAATCATTAGGTCTTAAAATGTATGTACAATGTACATCACCATTGAGAAGGTATCTAGATTTAATTATACAAAGGCAAGTATATAATAAAATTAATAATTACGAAGTTCTAAGTAAAGATTCTGTCTCTAAGATTATTGATTATTCAAAGAAAAGACAATCAGAGAATAATAATATTTTTAAAAATGATAAAATTAAGTATTTAACATTATTTTTTAAGAATGAAAAAAAATCTTTTTTTAAAATTATATTCGTTAAGTGGGTTAATCATAAAAAAAATATTGCTTTGGTTTATTTTCCAGATTATTCACTAGAAATACTTATAACTCTTTTTGTATCAATAGAAATATATAGTAATAAAATATATAAAGTTAAATATATAATAAATGATAGTAATCTATTAGAGTTTATTTATTAATAAGATAATAAATATCATAGGTTGTTATTAGTTTAAAAAATATCTGTTACTATTAATAAAAAAGCTTTATGACTTTTGTCATTACTACACCTTTATATTATGTTAATGATAAACCTCATTTAGGAAGTGTATATACAACAATAATTTGTGATTCAATAGCTAGGTATAAAAGGCTTGCAGGTGAAAATGTTATTTTCATCACTGGTGTTGATGAACATGGTTTAAAAATACAAAGAACAGCTAATGAAAAAGGTATTGAACCAAAATCTCATTGTGATGAAATCTCAGAAGTCTTTAATAATAATTGGAAAAATTGGAATATATCCTTTGATAAATTTATAAGAACAAGCTCAAAAAATCATGAATTTGTTGTTAATGAATTTTATGAAAGAGTAATAGCCTCAGATGATATCTACATGGGAGTTCAAAAAGGTTGGTATTGTGTTGGTTGTGAAGAATTTAAAGATAATCCAGAAAACTCATCAACATACAAGTGTCCAATACATCAAAAAAATCTTGAATGGAAAAATGAAGAGAATCTCTTTTTTAGGCTTTCAAAATATCAAAAAGAAATTGAAAAAATAATCAACGATCCTTCTTTTATAGAGCCAATAGAAAGAAAGAATGAAATTATAAATTTTGTATCTAGAGGTTTAAAGGATTTTTCTATTTCAAGAACAAATGTCTCATGGGGAATTCCTGTCCCTGGTTACGATAATCATACCTTTTATGTATGGTTTGATGCTTTACTTGGATATGTAAGCGCCATTAGCTCTGATGCGAAAGAAAATTCATTGGAAAAATCAATTAATGGTGGATGGCCAGCTGATGTTCATTTTATTGGTAAAGATATTCTGAGATTCCATGCTGTATATTGGCCCGCAATGCTCATTTCTGCCAAAATGAAAGTTCCTAAAAAGGTTTTTGGGCATGGGTTTCTTACAAGAGAGGGGCAAAAAATGGGTAAAAGCTTGGGAAATGTACTCGACCCTGATTTATTGCTTACAAAATATGGAAATGATCCTGTAAGGTGGTACCTCATTAAAGACATATCGTTAGGAAATGATGGAGATTTTCAAGATAAAAGATTTGTTGACATTATCAATAATGACTTAGCTAATACAATTGGTAATTTATTAAATAGAACATCATCTATGTCTAGAAAATGGTTTGATAATAAAGTGCCAAATAATGAAAAAATTTTAAGTGAAAATAAATTAGAGAATTCTGCCAAAAATGCTGTCGAGAATTATATTTATAACTTTGATAACTACAAATTAGATCAAGCAGCTAATGAAGTCCTTAGCTTAGCAATTAATACAAATTTGTATTTGAATGATAATCAGCCATGGCTGTTAATAAAAGATAGGGATAATCTACCTCTAGTTAAACAAATTATTTATAACGTTTTAGAAAGTACCCGAATAATAGGATTGTTATTAATACCTTTATTGCCCGAATTATCTACAAAAATTAATGAGCAACTTGGTTCTATATACAGAGAAGAAATTCCTTGGAAACAACAATTAATTTGGGGATTATTAGTAAGTAACTCAAGTCTTCCTAAGCCCACTCCAATCATAAATAAACTGGAGTATGAGCAACATTTATAGATTAATAATTTTCCTTCCATTATTTATGCTTGGTTGCGCCCCAAATGTAATTGATGAAAATAAAGTAATGCAAAAAATAGAAAGCTTGGATATGACTATTTTCTCTAAAAGTGGAGGTAAAATATATTCAATTTCCAGTCCAAATTCAAGTTATGACAATATTGAATTAAGATTTGAATTAAAAAAACCTATCATCAATATTCTCAATGGGGAAGAAACTAAATATATTATTAGTGCAGAAGAATCTACATTATCAGATAACAATAAACTCCTGAAATTGAAAGGGAATGTAAAATTAAAAACTCTTAAAAAAGATGGGGATTTTTTATATGCTGATAATTTTATTTGGAATACAGAAAATACTAACTATCTATTAGAGGGTAATATTAAATTTGAAAATCAAAATATCATCTTAAATTCAGAAAAAGCCATATTGGGTTCAGATAACATAATTGAATTTTTCAATCCAGTAAAATATATAATTAAAGATGAAAATAACGAAAATAAATATGAAATAAATTCAGAAAATGCTTACTATAATTTATCTACTGAATCAGTAAGTTTTAAAGCAAAAGATAAAAGAGTAAAATCAATAATTTATTTTTAAATTTTATTTTTTGAAAAAATATTATTTATTTTTTTGGACCAGTTATTAATCCATTTTTCATCAGACTTCGTAAAACACTTAGCACTCCAGCCTCCAATCAATATAAAAGCCTTATTATTTATAGGTACAACTAAGATAGATGGAATTTCGGCACAAAAATTAAAAAATTCATCTCTTCCAGGATAAAATTTAGTGTTCGCTAATGATATTAATTTCATATCTTTTATTGATCTCAGACAAGTTTCCCCAGGTTTAAAATCATTATTTGAAATGATTCCTCTCCTCAAGATATTAACTCCATCATTGTGGATTAATATTGCTGCCGCCGCTGTAGAAGTTAATATTGCTTCAGATCCCCATGCAAGTTCATCAATAACTTCATCCGGCATGTTTCTGTCGAAGAGAAACTTACTTTCTTCTTTTAAAGAAGCTTTCTCACCAGCTAATGGTTCGAATTCTTTAAATAAAAAACCTATCAAAATAACAATTAATGAAGCTATGGCGGCTAACACTTGTGCTCTTTCAAGCTCAGGAGTAATTGTTTCTATTGAAATGAAATTAGCTATCTGAAAAATAAAGAGTATTACGCCAACTATTATTAATGATTTCCCATTGAATCCCATATTTTAAATATGTTATTTCTAATTAAATTATGCAAATATTATATTGTTTAGTACATTTAAAATTACTCAAACATATGGTTTTTAATATATAATTAACCAAAACCTTTCAAAATGAACCTAAAAATAAATAAATATATACTTTCTCTTATCTTTACTGGCTTAATTTTTATTCTTATCCCCTCGACTACATACGCAAACGAAATTATTAGCACAAATAAATATTTTGGTGTCACTAAACAAAAGACTGTTTTAAATTACGAAAAAAGTCAGCCTTCATCTATTGACAACCCTGTAGTGGATCCAAATTTTAACACAATGAGATCAAAAGATACTGAGAGTTCAACTGCTACTTATATAGTTATAGGTTTATTAATTGCTGCCACAATTATTCCTTTAGCAACATGGTGGTATTTCTCTAAATAATAGAGAATTTATGAATGCCAAGGATTTAAGCATCAGCGAATATTCATCTTATATAGTTTTTATTACAGGGGGGACAAAGAGTGGCAAAAGTGAATTCGCGGAGCATATTGCAAAGGAGGTAAAAAAATTATCATATGTTGCCTTATCTGAAAACAATTTGGATGATAAAGAATGGCAAGATAAAATAAATCTTCATCGAAAAAGAAGGCCAAAAGATTGGAAATTAATAGAAACAACAGATCTATTAAATACATTAACGAAAGAAGAAGGTCCATTATTAATAGATTCGATTGGCGGATTTGTTATGAAATGTATTGGTAAGGAACAAAATGAATGGTCAACAAAAATGAATTCACTTATAAGTCTCTTAATCAAAAGAAAAAGCATAACAATTATTGTTGGAGAACAAGTAGGTTGGAGTCTGGTCTCTGAATATAAAATTGGTAATACTTATATTGAAAGAATCGGCGAACTTCAAAAAAGAATAACCAAAATATCAAAAGATAATTGGTTGGCAATAAACGGAAGAGCAATCAAAATAGATGAAATAAGTATTGAAATACCTACTTAAAATTGGAAGTCGCTCTTTTTGAACCTAGAATCCCGCAAAATACTGGTAATATTGCCAGATCATGTGCAGCGTTTAATATACCTTTGAATCTTATAGAGCCCTTGGGTTTTAAACTAGAAGATAAATATTTAAAAAGAGCAGGATTAGACTATTGGCCTCTAGTTACTGTTAATAGGTATGAGAATTTTGAAAATTTTTTGATCTCAAAATCAACAAAAAGAATAATTTCTTTTAGTAAAAAAAATGGACTATACTTGAAGGATTTTAAATTTAAGCAAGAAGATATTTTGCTATTTGGGAGAGAAGATTCAGGATTACCAGATTTCATTATTAACAAAAGCGACTTTTTAATATCAATATTTATGCCGAATTTACAGACTGGAAACAATGATCATAAAGGTGTTCGAAGTCTAAACCTTTCGGTAGCATGCGGAATTGCTATATATGAGGCCAACAAACAAATAAATTCTCAAAATAGTAATTAAGTACAACCAATGCCTTACAATATTCCCATGTCTCGGTAGCTCAGCTGGTTAGAGCGGCGGATTCATAGCCCGCAGGTCGCGTGTTCAAGTCACGCTCGAGACATTAACAATACTTTTCAAATTAAGAATAAAGGTTAAATTTTAATTTAATTAAACCATTAAAGAAAATAATGTTTAATTCAATCGGCACAGTCTTAGATACAAAAAAATCTAAAGCAAAATATTCAGAAGCAAGGGTTATAGTTCTTGATGACAATTTCAATACTTTTCAGCATGTCGCAAATTGTCTTTTATTAATAATTCCAAGCATGAGTGAAAAAAAGGCATGGGATCTAACAATCAAAGTTGACAAGACAGGATCGGCGGAGGTATGGAGAGGTAATCTTGAACAGGCAGAGCTATATCATGAGCAACTCTTCAGCAAAGGATTAACAATGGCTCCAATTGAGAAAACATAAAATAAGTAAGATTGACAGAATATTTTTGGCTTATAAATTCGAATCGTTCAAGGGTTAAAAGGTTTTCAAAGAATAATCAAAATAAAGATAAATTTTTTGAATATATGTTTATTGACTCTGGAAGAATTCTTGGTGTTTTAGGAAAAGAACCACCTCTTATGACAACCAGAGAAGAACTTAAAATTGATAAAGCTAGAGACGAATGGAAAAAGTTAATCTCTCAAGGTTGGAGGAGAACCAAACCACTTTGGGAAGAATCTTAGTAACCAATATTGTTACTAGGGTTAGTTATATAAATTATGAGATTAAGGACGTAGTTAGCGGGTAAATTTAATGGCTTCAAAAGTAACAGAGCCATTCCTTGAGTCACATTAAATTCTTTATTTTTCATAAAAAAAGGAAAGTCTCATCTTAATTATAAAATGACTGTCAAATACAAACTAATAATACTGAAAAAAAATATATAAGCTTTTATTTATTAATTATTTTCAAGATATCTCATATCTAAAAATTATTTAAAAAGATATAGATTTAGGGTTACTTGTTATTTTTTTTTTAACAAAAAAATCCACGAAATAATCTCATAATCCTTACTATTTAATAATTAAAAATACACAATGAAATATCTTATCTCAAGCAAAAGATCCATAGCTCTATTTGCTATTGGAATAGTTGCTATAAGTATTGGATTAATATCAAAAAAAGTATTTAATTATCCAGCTGGAGGTTGTATGAAAGGGACTCAAGAAATAACCTTTAATATCTAGCTATTAATCTTCTTACTTATTCCTTAATTATTAAATCCAGTCAACTTTGATAACTCTTTTAGTGAAAGTACACCTAAAAATAGATTTCCATTTATTTCCCATGTCGGAAAACCTTTAATTTTCTTATCAATGCATAATTGAATTTGACTGTTTTTGCCATCTCTTGCACATTCAACTACATTAAGTTCTTTATAAGCTTGCTTACCAAATAATTCACTTTGATTAAGGCAATTAGGACACCAATATGCTGAATATTTAACTACCCCATTATCTTTAAGGTATTTTGCCAACTCTATAGATTCACTAGTGCTTTCTGAGGTAACTATAAGTTCTTTCTGATTATACAAATGGGAGCTATTAACAACATTTGGGAATGTAAGTAAAACTAATAGTGGGAATAATAAGCGTTTCATTTATTAACTACTTTTCCTCCATATTTTCTAACTATCTTATCAAGCAAAATTCGTATATCTTTATTTTTAAGTTTCTCTATTTGCTGAAGATTTTCAAGAAGATCATATATTTGATCCTGTGTATTTTCATTTAATTCACTCACTGCCATATATATTTAGAGTTTTTATATTTCAATTTTAAATCAAAATTAAAGTTACATACTTATTGTATTTATATTTTTTTATTGCTATTTTTTTAAAGCGGGCTAAGGTTCATATCTCCACGAGGATTTAGTCCGCTGAATTTTTAAAGATTTTAATTATTTTGATTCCCTCTTTAAGAAGTTGATTAGAAATAATCAAAAATATTTATCTTTGCTTAATTTCTAAATTACATTAAAAAGTAATATCATGTAAAAATTAATAGTGTGACACTATTTATTCAATAATATTATTATTTCGCTTCATAATTTTCTTAAAATACTTAAACTCAATAAATTCATGCATCATTTTGATATTATCAGATAATACTTCTTTATTAACTTGATAGTCATCCACATTAAGTGGAGAATTATTATTTTCTGAGAATGTTTCTTCATCAAAAGAAAAATTAATTAAATCAATATTGTCAATATTATTTTGACCATAAGATTCATTTAATACACCTCGAGACCTTAACGCTTCTTCGACCAATAAACCTGTAACCTTTGACTGACTAAATTCATTAGCTGTACACAATTTTTCAATAATTTCATGAACTTCTTTAGTTGGCAAAAATCCAATTCTTTTCCTCGGAGAGGGCATAATAAAAAATTAGTGTCACACTTGCACATTACAAGTGTTGCACTATATTTGATTTAAGTCAACTAATTTTGCTATGCATATTTTAATATTTCCTGCCGGTTTTATTCTTTGGTATCTAGCTTATGAAGCAAAACCTATCATTAATGATGAAGTAACACTTCATCGGCAAGAGAAAAATATTAATAAAAGAAATAAACTTTTAAATATAATCAACGACAGCTTTTAAAATTTACTGTCAATCGATTTTGACAATTCCTTGTACTTATAATCTAGATCTGAAATTAGCTGTTTTTGATAAGTAAACTTAAGTTGATTTTCGTTAAGTGATTTTTTTGTGATAATCATTTCTTTAGAGAAAAAATTAAGAGTATAAGAACTACTAAATTTTTTTTCGACTTCCATATATGTAATTTATCTATTTTTTTTATGACTCAAATGAATATAGTCTTTATTTTTTATATCTCCTTAATATATATTTTTAGTAAGTTTGTTAAAAATATTAGTTTATCAAATAAAAAAGGCTATATTTAAACAAAATATATGTTTAATTATGAATCTTAAGGAGAGGGGGATTACTGTTGGAGATTTACTAATCATATTAATAATAATAATCACTTCTACAATATTAATTAAATCATTTACCAAGGATAAGAAAACAACTCATAATTATATTAATCAAGAGCAAGTTACTTATAAGAAAAATTATTATCAAAAATTAATTTGAATAGTTTATATAAATTATTTATAAAACTCTTAATTTATTCATTTAAATATTATTTATCTCTTAAGTAAATTTAAAGAATTCATAATAATCAAACAAAGAGTATATTAATTTTAAATATTTTGATGAAATGATTTAGAATTTTCCCATTTCAAATTATCCTTTAAATCATTGAAATCATTTGATATTGAAACTAAATTAACCATTTGAAGAATTTGAGTTTTATTTAGCCTATTAATAGCAATAAGATTATTAAGCATTTCTAAAACAGATTTATCATTAATATTCATTGTTTGTAAAAAAAACTATGATTCTTCAATTCCTATACCTTATCTTATAATTTTAAAATTACTTTTAAAGTTTCATAATATATTTATCGACAAAAATAATAACTATACAAAAATCATCAAAAATAAAACTCTTACTTATAAGCAAAAATCTTTAACTCACTTTCTTATAAATTCGTTTATTGTTAAAAGAAAAAAGATGAAAAAAATCTCCAAGAAAGAATACCTTAATAGAGATGAAGTTAATGAAATGATTGAATCCGCCTTAAGAAGGCACAATAGAAGATCTACAATAATATCTAGTGTACTTGGCTGGATTCTAATAGGAGGTTATTCATTTGGACTTTTTCAAGCAGTTCAAAATGTCTAATTAATCTTCTCTTTAAAGATGAACTTGCTAGATGATAAATTAATATAAGATTAAGTATTTATTATGAGGGAATATATTGAGGTAAATCTTACAGAGATAAGAAAATATTTAAAAAGACGAAGAAAGTATACATCAAAATTAAATAATGCTTCCATAATGGAAGAATTCAAAGAATGGAGCAAAGATCCATTACCTGAGAGTGAATCAATTTGGACTTTACCTGACTTAACCAGAAATGAAAGACTTAAAAATTTTTGTCGCTCAATTAAAAAGGAAATAAGATAAGTTTTAACTACCTAGTTGTATATGATTTAACTTTAAATAGAAATAACCTGCAAATCCAACTATATTTAAAATTACAACGAAAATCCAGGCTCCAATTGGTTGATTAGAATCAAATTTTTTTATTTTAACTTTTTCCTTTAGTCTTTCAATATATTTAGCCATAATTAAAAATATTAAAAAGAATATTTAAATTATAGAGAGTTGAATTTAAAGGAATCTTAAATAAAATAAAATTTCTTTTAATTCGAATTTCTATCGTCAAGCCTGTTAATAGGATATTTAATTAACTCCTTTTTGAGATTTTTTAAAAGTTTATTGTGATTCAAAATTGTAAATTTCCTTGTAAAGGAGTAATGCCATTTCATTGAATTAAAAAAAAACTTGCTAATTCATTATTTATAAAATTATAATACTAATTACGGTCTTTCTGACCATACATAATTAAAAAAAGGACAAATTTTTTCATGAGCTTAAGAGTTGGCCAAGAAGCACCAAACTTTAGTGCTACAGCAGTATATGATCAAGAGTTTAAGGAGATTACACTTTCAGGTCTAAGAGGTAAATGGGTTGTTTTATTCTTTTATCCACTAGACTTTACATTTGTATGTCCAACTGAAATTACTGCATTTAGTGATAGATACCAAGATTTCTCAGCTCTTAATACTGAAATACTTGGAGTATCAGTTGATAGCAAACACTGTCATTTGGCTTGGATACAAACCCCAAGAAATGAAGGCGGAATAGGAGATATTAACTACCCTTTAGTTTCTGACTTAAAAAGAGAAATTTGCCAAGCATACAATGTTCTTAATGATGATGGAGAGGCCGATAGAGGTTTATTTCTTATCAATCCCGAAGGAGTAGTTATGCATACGACTGTTAACAAGGCTCCTGTAGGTAGAAATGTTGATGAAACGCTAAGGATTCTTCAAGGTTATCAATACGTTGCGGCAAACCCCGATGAAGTATGTCCTGCAAACTGGACCCCCGGGGAGAAAACAATGTTAGAGGACCCCAAAGGTAGTAAGGAATATTTTTCTGCGCTATAGAAGGATTAGAAACATTTAAGTAAGTATTAAGTAGTAAATAATTATAAAAAAATAAAAAATAATTATATTCAAAAATAGGATAATATCGCCTTTTTGAGGTTTGGGCACGATCCAATCGCTTAAATTAGTTTTATATGATATGAAGGACCACGTGTAAAACGAAATTTCTATGGCGACTAGGATAAAAAGATTAATTAAATTTAAGTCATTTAAACCAAAATATCTATAAATATAAAACTGATCATCAACACTAATATTATTAATTTGAAGATGCCAAAGATAGAGAGAAATCAAAATAAAATTTATTAATATTATTTTTTTTAACAGAACCCTAGATTTCTTAAAAATTAATAAAATAGAAATTAAAAATATGAAAAAACATAACTGAGGTATATCCGGTTTTGGTACATTAATTCCTTCAAGAAATAAATTAAATATAAGATCAAAATTTATATATATATAATCAGCTATTAAGTAAGAGAGAAATATTAAATTTATTGCTACTAAGAATAATAATCTTTTTCCTTTAATTATTTTTAAACTAAGAATTTTATCCTTATTAAATTTATAATATGTATAGTTTTTTAAAGAGTTTAAACACACCAGAGATGGACATATTGCACCGCTCAAATAGTAAAGAATTGAATAAAAGGAAATATCATTAATATTGAGTGAATACAAATTAAACCATTGTTTTTGTACAAATGGAAGAATAAGTAAAAATGTAAGTGTAACTAATAACTTTGTTGTATTGTTTTTAATTATCAAGAAAAATTTTTTTTAAATTTAAAACAATTAAATCAAACTTTCAACAATTTAGAAGTTGTTAATTTAAAAACTTTTTTATCTATAGTTTCTTGATTTAAAAGTATATCAACTAATTTATCTAGTAATTCTCTATTTTTTTTCAATATTTTTATTGAATTATTTAATGAAATTTTAGAAATATTTATAATTTCATTATCTATTCTTGAACTGGTATTTTCTGCTATGAGAGGCTTTCTTCTAAATAATCCATCTCCTAGATACATTTCATTATTATCAGAATCCATTGAAATTGGACCAATAATTGAAAATCCATATTTTGTAACCATCTCTCTTACAATATTTGTCGCATAAGATATATCGTTTGAAGAGCATTGTGTAATTTCACGTTCACCAAAAACTATCGTTTCTGCTGCTCTTCCAGCTAGAGCAATTTCAATTTTTGAAAATAATAATTTTTTTGAAATCAAGCCACTAGAAATTACATCTTCGTCAGGGCATATTTTTGTATATCCTCCTGTATATCCAGATCTAGGTAAGATCGTAATTTTATCAACTGATTCAATTCCATTTCTCACAGCAGATACAATCGCTCTGCCTACCTCGTTATAAGCAATAATTTTTTTCATATTTGGAGAAGTTATTAATGAACTTCTTAGGCCGATGGTAATTTTATCAAGAGCATTTTCTATATGAAGATCACTGATTAATTTAGAATTATCTCTTGCACAGTGAATAGCACTCTCGTTCATCAAATTTGCAAGATCTGCTCCGGAAAATCCAACTGTTCTAGAAGCCCAATATCCTAAGTCAACATCGCTTGAAAGTGGTTTAGAAAGTGAGTGAACTGAAAGAATTTTTTTTCTTCCATCTAAATCTGGAAGCGTTACTTCAATTTTTCTATCAAATCTACCTGGTCTTAATAATGCTGCATCCAAAATATCTGGTCTATTTGTTGCCGCTAAAACAATAATCCCAGAATTATCAGCAAAACCATCTAATTCAGTTAGAAGCTGATTAAGGGTTTGTTCTCTTTCATCATTTCCACCTCCGATCCCGGACCCTCTTTGCCTACCAATAGAATCAATTTCATCAATGAAAATTATACAAGGAGACTTTTCCTTAGCTTTAGAGAATAGATCTCTAACTCGGCTTGCTCCAACACCTACAAAAAGTTCTACAAACTCTGAAGCCGATATTGAGAGAAAAGGCACTCCTGATTCTCCAGCAATTGCCTTAGCTAATAATGTTTTACCTGTTCCAGGTGGGCCTATTAAAAGAACTCCCTTAGGAACTTTTGCTCCAAGATTTTCAAATTTCTTTGGTTCTTTCAAAAATGTTATTACTTCCTTTAATTCCTCAGCTGCTTCAGGGACGCCAGCTACATCATCGAATCTCGTTTCTACATCATCAATTGTTACAAATTTAGCTTGATTTTTTGTAAAACCAAAAGCTCTGGAAGCCAATTTTGATGTACTCCTCAATATTAATAATATAGCTAATATGAAAATCAGGAAAAGACTTATTGAAGCAAATGAATTAGCTGCTGAGGCTTCTTTTCTACTATTGTTAATAGTTAGATCTACCTTATTTTCAGTAGCCTTTTCAAGGATTAGTTGATCGTTGTAAAGGATAGGTATTTTAAATTTATCGCCATTTTTATACAGAACATCAATTTCTCTCTGCCTAGGATAGAAAAATATTGATTCTATTTTCCCCGTCTCTATATCTTCTAGAAGATCAGAATAACTTGATTTAGAATCTGAATATGAGAAATTTGATCTAAACACTAATCTTTATAAGTGATTAATAAAGCATATATGCTTATTTAAAAAATTGACGTATATAAACAAAATATACTCAAAAGTTTTGGAGATAACCACTTAAAGGTTATATTATTATAAGGAAATAATGAAACAGAATGGCTGTACCAAAGAAGAAAAAATCAAAGAGCAAAAGGAACCAAAGGCACGCTGTTTGGAAAGGGAAAGCAGCAATAGCAGCTCAAAAAGCTATATCTCTAGGTAAATCGGTTTTAACTGGGAAAGCTCAAGGATTTGTTTATCCTATTGAAGAAGAAGAAGAAGAAGAATAGCTTTTAAGACCCTAATTTAAAGGCTTCAAGTATAACAGCATAAATTGCACCAATTCTTAATTTATCAACTACGGTCCATAGATAATAAAACTTTGAACTTGTTGCAGGTTTTATTCTTATAATGATTTCAATAAAAACAATAATTATTGGGACCATTATCAACTCATTTTTACCTTCAGATATAAATTTTGTAATAAAATTTGCGAACAAAAAATAACCTGTCAAAACAGAAATTAGACCAATAGATTTTGTTCTCCAAGTATCACTAAGAAAACCAAAAAATAAATTATTTAACTGGTAAGTAATTCTTGAAAAATTAGTTTTTTGCATTACTAAAAGACACTAAATAATCACTTAAAAAGTTATAGTCAATATATGATTTTTTTAGTTTAGGGCCTTTAATTACATTTGCCACATTTTTTTCATCACCAAGACTGTCTAAAATACAATCTAATTTAATATTTTCCTCAAGAACAATTGGGATATTTGAAAGAACAAAAATTGTAGGCAAGTTAGCAGCCAAGGAAGATTTCAATCCTGGATTTGAATCTTCAAAAACAATTGAGTTATTTTTGCTTATACCACTTAATTGGATTGCTTTTAAATATGGTAATGGATTTGGTTTCTTAAATTCAACGTCTTCACTTGAAATAATGAACTCAAAAGGGTTGAAGCCATTAAAAAGATATTCAACAAGTAGATTGACTTGAATTCTTGAACTTGAAGTAACAATAAATTGTCTTACTTTTTTTTTATGTAATTCATTTATTAATCTAAAAACACCAGTTTTTAAACTAACGCAATTTTTTTTTATAATTTCTAAATAATGAAACTGTTTTATTTTATGAATTTTGAGAATTAAATCTTCTGAGAAATCATCATTATTAAATTTAGCGTAATAAGCAATCCTATTTTTGCCCCCATTTATCTTCAGAAGTTTTATATATTCATCAGCGTCCCAATTCCAATTAATACCAAGGTCATTAAAAGCATTATTAAAAGCAGGTAAATGGGCCTCTAATTCAGTATTTGCGATGGTACCATCTAAATCCCAATAAACACCCTCAAGATACGTCACCAAAAAGAATTTCTTTTATTTACGGTAAAATACAAGAGCAATTATTGCTGGGCCTGCTAACGCAACTACAGCCAAAGGAATAAGTGTTGCCATGATTATTGAATATGTTTTGTGATACTATTTTTACAAATAAATGACGAAACTGTACTAATACGTTACAAGATTGAATTAAATTATGAAAACATGGACATGTATAGAAAATTGTGGAGCTTGTTGTAAATTCGACTTGAACGAAAGAAGCGATTTGGCTGACAAACTTAACAAAGAAGATATAGCTTTGATAAATTCGATGACTGCTAAAGACGGTTGGTGTAAAAACCTAGACAGAGAAAATAAAAAATGCTTAATTTATGAAACTAGACCACATTTTTGCCGGGTAAATGAATTTTCAACTACATTTAAAGGATATTTGAAATCTGGTGACAAATTTTTAATAGATTGCTGCAAACAACATATTTCATCAAATTATGGATACAAAAGTAAAGAGATGAAAACTTTTAAAATTGCTGTTTCAGGAAAATGAATAGTAAATTAGAAAAAAAGGAAAACAGTTTAGAAAAAAGTTTTTTTTCCATATTTATAACAACTTTTACAACTATATTTATTGCTGAACTTGGCGATAAAACTCAGATAGCCACATTGATGCTTTCTGCAGAATCGGGCAAGCCAATAATTGTTTTTCTTGGAAGTTCTCTAGCATTAATAAGCTCTAGCATAGTAGGAGTTCTTATTGGTAAATGGGTATCAAAAAAAATATCTCCCAGCAAATTTGCTTTATCAACTGGTACTTTAATGATACTGATAAGTATATTTTTAGCCTATGAAACATTCAAAAATTATTTATAAATGGTTTTAAGTTTATTACTATCAACTTTTCTAACCGTTTTCATAGCTGAATTAGGTGACAAGACTCAACTGGCTACTTTAACTATAAGCGGCACTTCAAATAAACCACTAGCAGTTTTTCTAGGATCTTCTTCAGCACTTGTTTTTGCAAGTTTACTAGGAGCTTTAACAGGCGGTTCTATTTCTAGTTTTTTACCCGAAGTTGTTCTTAAATCAATAGCCTCTATTACATTTTTTATCATAGGTATAAAGCTTTTTATCAATTCTTTCACTATCGAAAAAGAAGAAAAAGAAGAGAAAGAAAATAATTAGTTTTAAGCTTGGATAATAAGGTGTAATAATGAAGTGTATACCCCTAAATTAATTTATAATTTAATCTAGATCATGTTCACATCATCTTCAATAATTGATAATCTTAATCAGTCAGAAGGGTTAGAATATAAAAAATTATGCAGATTATTAAAAATAACAAAGAAATGTGATAAGGATAAATTAGATATTGCTTTAACAGCTCTAGAAACACTTGAAATAATTAATAAAAATGAAGATGATGAATATACCTGCATAAAAGATAGTGATCATCTTGTCGCCAAAATAAGATGTAGTAGCAAAGGTTATTGCTTTGCTGTAAGGGGAAAAGATAAAGAAGATATTTACATTAAAGAAAATCTACTTAACTATGCCTGGAATGGAGATAAAGTTTTAGTACGGATAATAAAAGAGGGTTATAGAAGAAGATCACCTGAAGGAATAGTTGATTGTATTCTTGAAAGATCAAATCAAATACTTCTTTCTAAAGTTGAAATAATAAATAATGATGTATATGCAATTCCAATAGACGATAGGATCCTTTCTAAAATTAAACTTCCAAAAGAGGATAAAAAATACACTTTCAAACCAGAAAATAAGAATATAGTAAAAGTTGAGATTGATAGATTTCCCATAGGTCAAGAAGAAGGACTAGGTCATGTGATACAAGAGCTAAAACTAAACAATAATGAAGAGTATGATACGGACTTTGTTTTATCTAAAAGCAATATCGTTAAATCACACATTTTAAATCATATTGAGTCAAAAAAAATAGAAAAAAGGGAAAGGATAGACCTTACAGATAAAAACTCTTATTTATTCAAAAGTTGGAATTCTAATAATTCGCCAATCCTCCCAATGATTCAAATAGAACAGGGAAAAAATAAAAGTACTAAATTATGGATACATACAAATAATCTTGCAGAAAGAGTAGATCTAAATAGTAAAAAATCTCTAGAAATATTATTTAAAGGCTTTGAATCATTGCCCTTATTAAATGATTGGCAAAACTACCTTAGTGAAGCCATAAGAAAAGATTCTGAATTTAAATTTGGTGAAAAGAATGAAGCAATAAGCCTCTGTGTGCATTTAAATAGTGATAATGAAATAATTGATTGGTCATTTCATCTCACTTTAGTAAAATGCTCACTTATTGTCGGAAGTGATTATACTGAAGCGCTTTTATCTAGGAAAAGTAAATCAAGAATCACCTCTCGGGTATTAAAACCTATAAAGGAATATATCGACGATTTAGATAAAATACTTGAAATTTCATGTTCATTCAGACAAAAACATCTTTTGGAAGGTAAGGTTGAAATTCCTTCACCGCTCAATAAAATTGAAGAACTAGAAGAATTTTTTATTCACAATCCAGCTGAATATTCAAGAGGATATTTTGAATCATTAAATAAAGAAGATTGCCAAACTTATCTTTCATCAATACTACATGAAGCTAATTTAATATGGTTCAAACATTCAAATCAATATGGCTTAAAGAGTGCAGGATACTTTTCAAAGGGAATAGATTACGTTAATGCAAATGAAATCATCAAATATTCAGAATTTATTGATAATGATATAGAGCTTAATGAAAATGGCAATTTGACATTTACTCAAATAATTAAATTATGTGGCGATGATAATAAAAAAAGAATCTTACATAAACTTCTAATAAATGAATTTAAGGAAAATGAAATAAGGTTAATATCTAAAAATCCTGATATTGAGGAATCAGAAAAATTATTTATTTCTCCATGGACAATTCCTGGATTTGACTTCACTAATCTTATTAACCAGTACTGTATTTTTAATATGATAATAAATGGTAAGAAATCAAAAAAAAATAATATTAATGCAATCAATATATCGGCAAGTAATTCATTAGGCCTAGTAAATTGGGATATATTTAATTCATCAACTTCAAAGAATCTAGAAATATTATTTAACAAGTTTGTAATAGATAAACTTAATGAATACAAATACAAAGTTAACCAATATAAATCTAATATGATAAATATAAAAAAAGTAAGAAAAGCAGAAAAATTACTAGGTAATACTTATAGTGGGTTTATATTATCAGTGCAAACATATGGTTTCTTTGTTGAGATATCAGAACTAAATGTAGAAGGTTTAGTACATGTAAGCACTCTTAATAATGATTGGTATGAATATAGATCAAGGCAAAATTTATTGATTGGAAGAAAATCTAAAAAATCATACAAAGTTGGAGATGCAATAGAAGTAAAGATCATAAAAGTCGATATTCTTAAATATCAAATTGATTTAGAATTAACATAAATAATTTTTCACAAATCTATATTATGGAAATATTAACCAAAAAAATATAAGATAAACTCTTTAGAATTATGTTTAAGAAAAAATATTTATTATTAACTCTTTTTTTTATAATAATATTTCAAATTTTATTGTATACAAATAATAATCAGAAGACTTCATTCAGATACTTTAAATGGACTCTCCAAGAAGTAAGTATAGGTAAGTTAATAAGTATTTCTTTTTTTTCTGGATTATTTGTAAGTACTTTATTGAATACAACAATTACTAGTTCTAGTTTCAGAAAAAAAACTATTAAAAATATAGAAGAAAATTTCGTATCTCCTAATAATGAGGATGATATGGAACCAAACGTTGAGATGCCGCCACAAAGGGATATAAGAGAAACTCAACCAACAATTTCTGTTAATTACAGAGTAGTCAAAAGTATGAAAGATAATAATTTAAAAAAAGATCTAAATTATTCAAATCCAGATAATGAAGATGATTGGGATAATGGTGATAATGATTGGTAGAAAATAAATTAATTAAAAAATGTTTTTTTAATTTATAATGAAAAAAATTATTTTTTTTATGGAAGAAAATTTAGACAAAAATAATGGAGTTAATAAAGGAATAGCTGACAACACTACTGAATCTTGCTCTGAGGAATTAAAAGAAGCTAAACCAGAAATAGTTATCAATAAGGATATAAAAAATAGCAATTCTGAAAGTAATTCTGATTCTAAAGTTGTTATAAAAAATGAAATTGATACTCCCGCCAAAACTATCACAAAACCCAAAAAAGAACTCCCAGTAGAGAAAAAGCCTTTCCAAGAATTTATTAAAATACATTTAATTCCTGCATTTGTAGAGGAAATAAATCAAAGAGGATTAGAAATAAAGGATATTAACCTCACAAACACTAATAGACCTATCGCTGGAGATAAATGTTGGGTAATAAATTGTGAAATTAAAGATACATGTAACTTTTGGTTATCATTTGAGAAAGATGATATTAGTTCATTAAAAAGTATCTCTTTATCAAAACCTAATCAACAACCTAGTATTATCGAATCTTTTCTTATTGACGAAAAAAGAATTACCCTAAAGTTAATCATTTCAAGAGTACTTCAAAGATTGAATGGGCAAAAATTAATAGGAGTTAATTAGAAAAACAATAACACCAAGTTAACTTTTCCCTCGAAAATACAAATCATAGTAAATAATAGTAATAATAAATCAAATAAAAGATGGCTCAATCAACTGTTGAATCAAAAAATAAAAAAGATATTAATAATGGGAAGATACCAGCAAAAGAAACAATTTTGTCCCCAAGATTCTATACAACAGACTTTGAGGCAATGCAAAATATGGATTTATCAATAAATGAGGAGGAATTGGAAGCTATATGTGAGGAATTTAGAAAAGATTACAATAGACATCATTTTGTAAGAAATAGTGAATTTGAAGGCGCTGCAGAAAAACTAGATCCTGAGACAAGAGAACTTTTTGTTGATTTTCTCGAGGGAAGTTGTACTTCAGAATTCTCAGGTTTTTTACTTTACAAGGAACTTAGCAAGAGGATTAAAGACAAAAACCCTCTTCTTGCTGAATGTTTTGCTCATATGGCCAGAGATGAAGCCAGACATGCTGGTTTTTTAAACAAATCAATGAGTGACTTTGGACTGCAGTTAGATTTAGGTTTTTTAACAGCCAATAAAGATTACACCTATTTCCCACCAAGAAGTATTTTTTACGCCACTTATTTATCCGAAAAAATAGGTTATTGGAGATATATTGCAATTTATAGGCATCTCGAAAAGAACCCAGACAGCAAGATTTTTCCATTATTTAATTATTTTGAAAATTGGTGTCAAGATGAAAATAGACATGGTGACTTTTTTGACGCATTAATGAAAGCACAACCACGTACCGTTAAATCATTAAGCCAAAAAATTACCATTGGAGGCTCTACCTTTACACATCCACTGTTTGACTATTTCCATAGATTTAGATACTTTTTGAACAATCTTCCATTAACATCCAAGTTATGGTCTCGGTTTTTCTTACTTGCTGTATTTGCAACTATGTATGCAAGGGATCTGGGAATCAAAAAGGATTTCTACGCTTCTTTAGGATTAGATGCAAAAGATTACGACCAGTATGTTATTAATAAAACAAATGAAACTTCTGCTAGGGTTTTTCCCGTAGTACTTGACGTTTATGATAAATCTTTCTACGGAAGATTAGATAAAATAGTAGAAAATAATAAGGTTCTTTTCGATATTGCAAGCAGTGATGGAAATAAAGTATCTAAAACATTTAAAAAATTACCAAAATATCTATCAAACGGTTATCAGTTATTAAGACTATACTTATTAAAACCTCTTGATAGTAAAGATTTCCAACCTTCAGTTAGATAGTCTTTATACAGAGAAGAATAATAAATTCAAATGCTTTCGTCTCAAATCAAATCAAATGAAATAGTTTTTGGTAGTTGCAATAAAGATTTATTAGAAGAAATTATTTTCTATGGGATTGGACTTGGGGCTGATTTTGTAGAAATATTTATAGAGAATACTGATAATTCAAGTGTATTAGCTGAAGAAGATTTTATTACAAGTGTAAGTCCATCATTCGGAAGGGGTGCTGGTATTAGGATCTTTAAAGAAAAAAAGGATGGATTTGTAAGTACAAATGATTTAACAAAGAATGGATTGATGAGATCGGTATCTCAGGCCATTGAGATGTTAGACATAAAAAACCACAAAAAAGGGGAAGCATTTAACGGTTTAAATGAACATAGGGACTATAGTTTATCTAAGAAAAAATGGATTAATGAAGTCCCAACTATTCATGAGATAAGTGAAAAGCTACTAGTCAGCACAATGTCTCTAAAAAAGAACAACAAAATAATAACTAGAAAAGGAAGTTACTCAAGAAATTTGCAAGAAGTCATTATAGCTTCCAGCGATGGAACCTATGTCTCAGATATCAGGTTGCATCAAACAGTTGGACTCAATGTAATTGCTAGTGATGCCCAATATAGATCTAGTGGAAGTAGAAGATTTGGATCGTCAGGATTGCCTAATGAATTCAGATTATGGGATCACGAAAAAGCAGCTAATGAGGTTTTTGAAAGTTCAATGAACATGTTGTATGCAGATTATGTTGATGCTGGACAAATGCCTGTTGTATTAGCTAATAAGTTTGGTGGCGTTATATTCCACGAAGCCTGCGGTCATTTACTTGAAACTACTCAAATAGAGAGAGGAACAACACCATTTGAGAATAAATTGAATGAGAGAATTGCACATGAATCTGTAACAGCAATTGATGAAGGGATATCAGAAGGATCCTTTGGTTCATTATCAGTAGATGATGAAGGTATGGAACCAGAAAAATCAGTCCTTATAAAAAATGGAATTTTAAAAAAATTCATATCGGACAGAGCTGGTGAATTAAGAACTGGCCATAAAAGGACAGGGAGTGGAAGAAGACAAAATTATTCCTTTGCTGCAGCTTCAAGAATGAGAAATACTTATATAGCTAAAGGTGAGCACTCGAAAGAGGATTTAATCAATAGTATTAGCGATGGACTTTACTGCAAATCAATGGGCGGTGGCAGTGTAGGTGCTACAGGACAATTTAATTTTGCAGTGGAAGAAGGATATCTTATTAAGAATGGAAAATTAACTAATCCAGTAAAGGGAGCAACTTTGATTGGTGAGGCAAAAGAAGTTATGCCAAAAATATCAATGTGCGGTAATGACCTCGAATTAGCTCCAGGATTTTGTGGATCTATTAGTGGAAGTGTCAACGTAACTGTTGGCCAACCTCATATTAAGGTTGATTCAATTACTGTTGGCGGAAGATAGAATATGAATTCAAAAGAAATTACAACACAAATCTCCAAAGCTGCAGATTTCCTAAATCTTAAAAAATGGGATTATGGTGCAAGCTTTTCTAATGACTATTCTGTGCAAGTAGATAAAGGTGAGGCTAAACAACTTAAGGCAACACAAAAGCAAATTTTAACTTTAAGAGTTTGGAACGAATCTAATTTAGTTGGTATTACAACAACAAGTGATATCAGTGAATCTGGTATTAAAAAGGCTCTAAATCAAGCTAATAATGCATCTGATTTTGGCAACAATAATGAAAGAACAGATTTCTCTCCACTAGCCAAGGATCCTATCGAAGTTAAGGACGAAAAAAAAAGAAATCCAGTTGGAATTAAAAAATTACTTACGATTTTAAGAGAAGCAGAAGTAAAACTATTAGAAAGCCATGAATCCATAAAATCTGTTCCATATAATGGTCTATCTGAGAGTTTTTATGAAAGAGTTTATGCAAATAGTGATGGTGCCTTTCGCAGTTATACCAAAAGTCAAGCTGCACTTTATTTATATGCAAGAGCAGAAGAGAAAAATAAGAAGCCTCGTAGTTCAGGTTCTGTAAAACTTGGATATGGAGTTGAAGATATAGATATAGATTCTTGTATTAAAGACGCTTCTTATAAAACAATTTCTCATTTAAATTATTCATCTATTAAAACAGATAAATATTTAATATGTTTTTCCCCAGAGTCTTTCTTAACGATCATAAATGCCTTTAGTTCGATGTTTAATGCTAGAAGCATTTTAGATGGAGTCAGCTTATCTAATAAAAATTCTATTGGAGAGAAGCTATCTACAGAAGCACTTAATATTTATGATGATGGTCTTCACGAAAAGAATATTTCATCATCACCATTTGATGGAGAAGGAACGCCTACCAAAAGACTATGTTTAATTAACAAAGGGAGAATTGAGAATTTTATACATTCTGAATCAACTGCAAGAATTTTTAAAACAATACCTACAGGACACGCTGGACTAGGATCAAAAGTCTCAGTATCTCCTGATTGGATAGTAGTTGAGAAATCAAAGGAAAACTCTGATCTAAAAATATCATTAGATCACTCTACTTATGAGGGAGAATTTGTTTATATTGAAGAATTAAATGCAATCCATGCAGGTGTCAGAGCAAGTCAAGGTTCATTCTCTCTTCCATTTGATGGATGGCTCTATAAAAACGGAAAAAAAATCTCAATAGAATCTGCCACTGTAGCAGGGGATATCAAATATCTTTTGAAAAATATAGTAAATATTGAATCAAGCCAAGAGGTAACAACAAGTGGAATTTCTCCACATATATGGGTAGATGAATTATCAATAACTGGTGACGCGTGAGAATTATATTCTGGGGAACACCTGAATATTCAATTGCGAGCCTTGATATTTTTATTAAATCTAAGTACGAGGTAATTGCAGTAGTTAGCCAACCGGATAAGAAAAGATCTAGGGGAAATAAATTAATATCCTCTCCTGTTAAAAACTTTGCCGAGCAAGAATCTTTAAAAATTTATACTCCAGCAAAAATCAGGGACAATACACATTTTATAAATGAACTTAAATCACTTTCTTGTGATTTATTTATTGTTATAGCTTACGGGAAAATTTTACCCAAAGAGATATTGGAAATCCCAAAATTTGGTTGTTGGAACGCACATGCTTCATTACTTCCAAGATGGCGTGGTGCTGCTCCAATCCAATGGTCCCTAATAAAAGGTGATGAATTTACTGGTGTAGGAATTATGAAAATGAATGAGGGACTAGATACTGGGGACTTATTATTGGAAGAAAAAATTAAAATCGATAATGACGATAATTTAAATACACTATCGGAAAAACTTAGTATTTTATCTGCAAAACTATTTTTAAATGCTACATCATTAATAGAAGAAAATATTAATAAAAATACTACTTCTCAATTAACAAAACAAAATACCCTTGGAAGAGAAATTACTTACGCAAGAATGATTGATAAATTAGACTTCAAAATTGATTGGGATAATGAGGCAATTAAAATTTCTCAAAAAATAAAAGCATTATACCCACGAGCAAATACAACTTTTAGAGGTAAGAACCTTAAAATACTTAAAATCAAAGTTTTGACAAGTGATGAAATTAAAAATGAAAAATACCTTTTCATGAGCAATTATTCAAGACCAGGTATTATTCTTGGTGTAATAGAACATGAAGGAATAATAATTTCAACTAAAACTGATCCGATTATTTTGTTAGAAGCAAAACTTGAAGGCAAAAACATTTCTAGCAATAAGCAATTGATTCAACAGTTAAAGCCATCGGCAGGTGAATATCTCTCAGATTAAGTTTTAGATTCTTTTTTAGAGAATCCCCAAATGAAAGCAAAAAGAATCAAAAAATAAAAATAATAGTCTGGAAGAATAGATTCATTAATTAACGTATTTAGTAAAAGTTTAATCCCAACTATTAAAATTGCTACGTAACCGGCTTTTTCTAATCTAGAAAATATATCCAGAAGTTTTAGAAAAATCCCTGATGTAAATCTTAAGGCTAGTACTCCAATCACTGCTCCAAATATAATTAATATGTATTGATCACTTATAGCTACTGCAGTAGTGATACTGTCTATGGAAAAAGCAAAATCAGTAATTGAAAGAAGCGCTACAATCCTTAAAAACCTAAAATTATTTTTATTATTATCTGTCCCATTTTCAGCGTTTTCTATATCTGAATTTAAAAAAACATTAGAGAAGAATAAATATATTAAATAAAAACCAGCAAAAACTCTAATAAGAATAAACTTTAGAAGAACATTAGATAATATGATTAGAATAATTCTAAATAATAAAGATATTGTTATACCAATATTTAAGGCTCTTGACCTTAATTCTGAACTATCGAGAGATTTAGTAAGAGAAGCAAGTGCTACAGCATTATCAGCAGATAATAATAATTCTAGAGCGATTAATATTGGTAAAAGTGTAAAGATTTCGTACCAACTGTCTACCTGATCTAGTGTGGGTATAAAAGAATTTATTGCGGCTGAATCCATCAAATATTATTCACAATCAGTATAAAATCTAATATAATATATCGGATATTTGTAATCAAGATTGATAGTTATAAATGAGTTTAAATACTTTAGTTAATTATATTTCGAACTCACAAATTACTTCTGAATTAATAAAAAGAATTTCAAAAAATAATGAATTAAATATTGTTGGTTCAAGTAGATATGCAAAATCAATAATTTTAGATAGCATCGCAAAAAAAAAGGATAAAAATATATTATTAATTTGTCCAAATGTAGAAATTGCCTACAAATGGATTGGTTATTTTGAAAGTATAAATAATAAAGCAGTTTTATATTATCCTCCAACAGAACATCTACCATACTCATCAATTAATAAATCCAAAGAGATTGAATTTAGTCAGCTTACTGTTTTATCCAAATTAATAAAAAAAGAGAAAAATGAACTTAATATTGTTATATCAACTGAGAGGTCACTACAACCTCACCTAATAAATAAAAACCTATTAATTGAAAACAAGTTAGATTTGAAAAAAGGGAATCAAATCGAGATTCAAGAATTAGCAAATAAACTTACTTTGCTGGGTTATATGAAGGATAATGTGACTTCAATGGAAGGATTCTGGAGTAGGAGAGGGGAAATAATAGATATTTATCCTGTCAATAATGAGTTTCCTATAAGATTAGAATTTTTTGATAATGTAATAGAGAAAATAAGAGAATATGATCCCCATACACAGAAAACATTAGAAAGTATAAATAATATTGAAATAATACAGGCTGGATTTGATTTGCTAATAAAAGATAAGTTAAATAATTTATCTAAGAACAATCTTTTTAATTCAGAAGACATAAATAAAAATAATCTTGATCGTTATTTAGGAATAATTGAAGGACAACCCTCAAACATAATAGATTTTATAAATAGTGAAACAATTCTCGTAATTGATGAATTAGAAGATTGCAAAAAATTTGCAAATAATTGGTATCTAGATTCTGAAATTAATTTTGATAATTGTAAGTATGAGTTAAATGAAAACCTTAAAAATAATGACATTAATTTAAAGGCCAAACCTAATTTGCATTTAAAGTTTGACGAAATATTAAATTCACTAGAAAATTTTAATTTAATAAAATTTTATGAATTTGAATCTAAAATCAATATCGAAAATAGGTTTTTGTTAAACGATAAAAGATTAAATTCATACTCTAAAAATGTAGGGAAATTATCCAATGATATAAATAAAAATATAAAAAATAATGAAAAAGTATGGATATTATCTGCACAACCGTTGAGAACAAGGACTTTACTTTTTGAGCACGAATGTAATACAAACTTCTTAAACAACCCTAATGATATTGATGAAGCATATAAGTCAATTAATAATTCAACTCCTTTAATTTTAAAAAATAAGAACAATTACGAAATCGAGGGGTTTTATCTTCCGATATGGAAAGTTGTCCTGATAACAGATAAAGAATTATTTTCACAACAATCTTTTTTTAATAATGTATTTATAAGAAGAAAAAAAAGGAGTGTCAATTCAAATATAAATGTAAATAAGATTAGTACCGGTGATTTTATAGTTCATAAAAATCATGGAATAGGAAAATTTTTAAAAATAGAAAAAATAAATATAACTGGAGATTCAAGAGATTATTTAGTCATTCAGTATCAAGATGGGAAAATAAGTGTTGCCGCTGATCAACTTGGTAGTGTTAATAGATATAGATCAAGCGGAAAAATAAAGCCGAAAATAAATAAATTAGGAGGGACTGAATGGGAAAAAATAAAAGAAAAAAATAAGAAACAAATCAAAAAAGTTGCTGTCGATATTTTAAAACTTTATGCAAAGAGAGAAAAATTAAAGGGTTACATTTACCCAGAAGATGGTCCTTGGCAAGATGAATTAGAGGAATCATTCCCTTATCAACCAACACCTGACCAAATTACTGCTGTAGAAGAAATAAAATCTGATATGGAGAGTGATAAGCCAATGGACAGGCTAGTTTGCGGAGATGTAGGATTTGGCAAAACGGAAGTCGCTGTTAGGGCTATTTTTAAGGCCATTACATCAGGCAAACAGGTAATATTACTAGCACCCACAACAATCCTAGCTCAGCAGCATTGGAGAACAATAAATAATAGATTTTCACCTTACCCAATAAAAGTATCATTACTCAATAGATTCAAAACCGTTAATGAAAGAAGGGAAATCTATGCAGGTTTGAAAAATAATAAAATTGATTTAGTTGTAGCAACTCACCAGATTTTAGGAAAAGAAATAGAAATTAAAAACTTAGGACTACTAGTCATTGATGAAGAACAAAGGTTTGGAGTAAGGCAAAAGGAGAAAATAAAAAAAATCAAATCCAACATAGACGTTTTAACTCTCTCGGCAACTCCAATTCCAAGAACTCTTTATATGAGCTTATCTGGACTAAGACAAATGAGCTTACTAAATACTCCTCCTCCATCAAGAAGATCAATAAAAACATATTTATCTGAAATAGATATGGATGTTATAAGAACTGCAATTAATCAAGAACTTGATAGGGGAGGTCAAATTTTTTATGTTCTTCCAAGAATTTCTGATATAGATCAAGCTGTAAACAAATTAAAAAATATGTTTCCCAGCTTAAAATTTATTGTTGCTCATGGGCAAATGAACGAAACAGAGCTAGAAAATGCAATGATTGCTTTTAATAATGGAGAAGTAGATCTAATGATATGCACAACGATAATTGAAAGTGGATTAGACATCCCTAAAGTAAATACAATCATTATTGAAGATTCTCATAAATTTGGCCTTTCACAACTTTATCAACTTAGAGGAAGAGTTGGTAGAAGCGGTGTACAAGCACATGCCTGGTTATTTTATCCAAATATAAATAAAATTAATGACGCTGCAAAACAAAGATTGAAAGCGATAAAAGACTTTTCAGAACTAGGTAGTGGATACCAACTTGCAATGAAAGATATGGAAATAAGAGGTGTTGGCAGTTTACTAGGAGAAGAACAAAGTGGAAAGGTTAATGCTATTGGATATGATTTATATATAGAAATGCTCCATGAGGCTATTTCAGAAATCAGCGGGCAAGAAATACCTGAAGTTAACGACACTCAAATTGATCTACCAATAAATGCATTCATACCTGCAACATGGATATTAAACAGAGAAGAGAAGCTTGAGGCTTACAAATCTGTTACTGAATGTTTAAATAATGATGAATTAACTGAATTAGCTACAGACTGGGTGAATAGATATGGAAACTTACCCAAACCTGTTGAGTCCTTAATTATGATAATGAGACTAAAATTACTAGCTAAAAAATGTGGTTTTAATAAGATCAAGCTCAAAAAGCCAAACATCTTGATAGAGACAAAATTAAAAAATTCTACTTTTAAAATTCTTAAAAATTCTTTACCAAGTAGTGTTCAAAATAAATTTAATTTTAATGAAAGCGAACAATTATCAATCATCACTATAAGAGGGTTAGGTGCAACTGAAATTCAAAATCAAATTGATCAACTAATATTGTGGTTCGGGTCTTTTGAAAGAGAAATAAAGAATTTCGATAAAGAACTTATTAAAAGAGAATAAATTATTAAATAATTATTGAAAATCCGCGAATCAGTTTAATTTCGGTTAGGTTAAAAAAAATTTTTTTATTTTATGGGTGAATATATAGACGTCGGAATGCAAACTTCGATTTTACCCTTATCAATTATTCTTTCATCAATTGTACTTGGCATATTTGCATTATTTGGAGAAGAAACTGAAAATGATGATGATGATTCTGATTCAGGAAGTGGTGGTCTAATGCAGCCTATCTGAAATTATTTATAACTTATTTGTTTTGACCTTCTCTTTGATACTCTAAATAACCTATAAAAAGAACCTATCATTAAGATCAGAGCAGTAAAAGAAGAGACTAAAATAAAAATCACCAATAAAATATCATAGAGATATGAAAAGAGATCAATTAATAATAAAAAAGATTTATTAATCGTAGTAGGAAGGTTTTGTAGTAGTAAATTTTTATTAGGAATTAAATAATTTATATAAACTAATAAAACACTAAAAATAAACAAAAAGAAAGATTCAGTAAATAAACGTTTTTTAGATTTTCTTCTTAAATTTAATTTTTTTTTAAAAATATATTTATCAGATTTAATATTCAAATTTGGGATGTTTAAATCTGCCATACATCAAAGCTCAAAGAATAAATTTGAATTACTCTGAAAAGAAATTAACCTATAGTATCGTGTTTGTATTAAAGATGCTAATGGATCTTTATTCTGGATTGATTTGTTCTTTGTTTTCTACATTTTCAGAAGGATTATAAAAATAAATAAAAGAAGAAGAGAATAGAATTAAAGAGCAAATTGCAATAAAAGGTGGAATAAAGAAATTGAAAAATTTAACTTTATTAATTAACCCAAATCTTAATTTTTTAGAAATGTTTGTGGTTATATCAGTTTTTTTTATTCTTACTTTTGGCGATTCATTTAACTGATCAAAACAATTGATGGTATCTGAAAGCAATGAATTACCAATCTTTAGAACTAAAGGCTTTACATTTGGTTTAGAGCTCTTGAGAACAATATTATGTATATGGAGATTATCAGCTTTTATATCGATTAATTGAGACTCATATATTGGTATTTCGTTTTTGATTAAAAGATTTGAATAAATATAAAAAGCATCCATAATAGGTCCTAAATGTTCAATTTTGCCTTCAATAAGTGGTTTATCAACTATGGTTAATTTCCATTGAGAAATTATAGATATTTGATCATTATTTTCATTATTGGAATAATCTGGCAATCCTATTATTTCGAGACTTGCTGAAGATTGATGAAATGACAATTTATTTTGCATCATATTAAAAATCGTATAAAAAATTCTTCAACTTTTGATAACCCTGATTTGAAATACAAAAAGATAAAATAAGCAAAGATTTTATTATAATCTCATCATTTTCAGCTTGATTTAAAAGCTTTTTCACTCTCATACTATCTACATTAAATCTCTCTTTAATCAACTCAATAAATCTCTTATTAAAATCATTCCAAATAATTGAATTCTTTTTAATATCTTCTTTAGATTTCAGTATCTCTCTGATATAAGGATATAAATATTTAGACATTTCAACTGTGATTTTAATTAAAGCATCGAATTCGTTTACTTTAATATTGTTGTTAACATATGATTTTCTCAATGGATTATTATTCCTTAATTTCCAAATAGTAATTTTATTTGGCAGAACATTATTTAAATCAAGTCTATTAGATAAGGCGTAAAGGGATTGAATACCATTTAAATCAATAGTTTCTAGGATTAATAATAATAAATCAAGCTTCTCAATAGATTGTCTTGATACTTGATTTCCCTTAGTTAAAACTGTAATTGTTCTCGATTAAAATATAAGGGAATTATAACAGAATTATTAATCCATCCTTTGAAATAAAAATGAATATAACTTATCTAGTTCTTCAATAGTTAGCATTCCATAACTCCATAATAATATTGGTAATGGAGTGTTATTTTTTATAGATAATTTTATACCAAGTTCAATAGTAGATTCATCTAAACCTAATACATTAAATAAATAAATTATCATTTCTCTAGAAACATAATTATTCATGAGTTCTTTTTAATACTTGAGTAAATGAGAGATTTAGTCATTTGATTAAGGACTAATTTTCTTGTAAAAAGAAATTTATTTAAAAGTAAAAATGAAAATTTCCTTATTGGAAATAAAAAAACGTTTCTATTGGCAAAAATTGATATCAATGAGTCAGTTATAAAAATAGTGACGATAATATCTAAAATTCTGCCTGAAAAATACTTAAATTTAAATGATATCAATTGCATTTTAGTAATAGCATTATTTTTATTAAAAAGATCATAAATAGTATTAACATCTCTCCAACAAGTATTTAGACCCTGACCACCAACAGGATGAAACGTATGAAATGCATCTCCTACAAAAACTAATTTTTTAAAATTTAAAATTGGTAAATTTAAGGATAGTGAAACAGGAAAAATATTAAATTCGCCAATTATTTGGTCTAACTTAAATTCATCAGGCATGATTATTGATAAATTATCCATTAAAAAATTCTTATCTGAATTTAACCTTTCAATTGCCTTTAATGTACTGGAAGTCCAAATTACTTGATATAAGTTTTTTCCTAAGGGTAATAATGCAAGTGGGCCTTCTTTTCTAAAAATTTCATAAGCACGCTTTTCACAATGACCTCTAAGAGAAACTTTAAAAGTTAAACAAGATTGACTATAAGATTTTTTTATCTCAAAGAAATCTAAGAATTTTTTATCAAGTGAGTTTGCTCCTGTTGAAAAGAATTGATAATCAAATAATATTTTTTTACGTAACAATCTCTGTGGTGTCATAAAAAAAATATTTTCATAATTATCAATCTCTTGAAAGAATACGTTCATGAGATCCGAATGTTTAACTACCCAGCCAATATTTTCTGCAGAACTTATATCATCATCTAAGTCAGAAGTTGATAAATTGGTAAAAGCAGAAGTTACGCTATCTGAAATTGAAAGGGTATCAAAGCCAAATAAAAATGGTTCTAGTTTTTCCCAAAGTCTGAATTTAGATAAGATTTTTCTTGTGGAGTGAGTAATAGCATAAGTTTTATCTTTATCGATTAATCTATCTTTTGTTAATAAATCAGTTAAAAAAATATTGCAATCAAATTTTGAAAGTGCAATTGAAAGTAATAAACCTGTGGGACCTGATCCAACGATTTTAAAATTGAATTTATTTTTCATCAAATTATATAAGTATCAACTATCTATTCAGATAAATATAGCAAATTTCCTCAAATGCTGGTCTTAATAAATAGGGGTACTCACCAACCCATAAGTTAATTTCAGGAAGCCAAGCATCGGTCAAATAAAAATCTCTGTCAAAATTTCGGTTATTAGATGTTATTAAACATCTAATACTTGAACCCACTCTAATTTGACTATGCTTATTTTCCATGGGAAAACTTAATTTTTTTAAATAACCATCTTCATCTTCTAATTCAAGTACTAACCAGGTCCTTTTATTTTCAATAACTTCTAATCGACCTTGCTTATTAGATTGTTCTCTTGAACTTTCAATCTTTTCTGTTTTATAGATATCTGATACATAGCCATCAAATAAAGAAAAAAATTTATATTTCCTTAATTGCAAATTTTTTCTACTTGATTCAAGAATTGGGCCCCAGATGATATACAAAAAGAAACCCACACATAAGAATAACCAGAAATTATTAGTTTGATCTCCAGTTGAACTAATAATTAATGAGATAAATCCACCAATTGAAGAAACTATTACTCTTTGAAGAATTTTCCTAGGATTCCCCAACGCGTACTTAAATTGACTTCCTGTACCAACTGCAGGAATAAGTTTTGAAATTTGACTTAAATTAATTGGAATTATCATTTTAAAAAATCAATTTTTCAAGTCCGTATACTAAAGTTTCATAATTACCAATTTTTTTAATAGCCTGTAAAACTCCTGGCATATATGCTTTTCTATCAATAGTGTCATGTTTAATTGTGTAAGTTTCACCTGGAGATCCCATAATTACTAACTGATGAGCGAGTAATCCTGGTAATCGTACAGAATGTATATTAATTCCTGAATCTCTGAGCCCACCCCGTACACCTTTCAATGACTCAGACTCTTTTACTAAATCCTGATTAAATTTCTTTGGATATTCTTCAATCATTTCTGCAGTTTTTATGCACGTCCCACTTGGAGAATCAGCTTTTTGATTATGGTGCATCTCTATTAATTCAATATTGTCATAAAACCTTGCAGCTACGGATGCCGCCTGCTGAAGAAGAACCATACCTACTGAAAAATTAGGAATTATTGCACAACCAATCGACGCTTTTTGAGCAAAAACAGACAAATCTTGAATTTGCGAAGGGCTTAGACCTGTAGTTCCTACTACTGGTGATACCCCATATGCAATAGCTGATCTGGTATTTTCATATACAGAATCAGGATGAGTAAAATCAACCAACACAGGTTTGATTTTTTCATTTCTATAATTTTGACTAACAGAACATAAATTCCCTTCAAAATCATTTGAGACAAAAACATCACAATTTTTTACTTTCAATAATTCAGAGATATTTGAGCCATTGTTCTTTTCGTTTATGTCGATTGCTGCAACAAGTTCACAATCTGTAGAATTTAATACAGTATTAATAACTTCGCTACCCATTCTACCTAAAGCTCCAGAAACTAGTACTGGTATGGGTTTTTTAGAATTCTCAATCATTTTTAGAAAAAATTTTTTTTTAAAGGTTGTTACACGCTATTTATATTGCACACAATAACGTCTTTTCATTCGTAGTCTGGTAGAAATACTTAAAGAAAATCAATGTTTACGCAGGTCCGCTCAGCAAACCGCAGAGTATCTCCTGTTGAGGATAACAAACATAAAGTTGTAATAAAAGCAGTTTATGTTGTCCTTGAGCCACAATACCAAAATTCCTTAACGGAAGCTGCAAAGTCAATAAATAAGATGAATGGGCCAATAGGTATAGATCTTAGTGGATATCTTATTGAAGAACTTAGGAATGAATGTAATTTTGAAGATTTTAAAGAAGATATAGCTAATGCAGATATATTCGTAGCTTCCCTAATTTTTATTGAAGACCTTGCTCAAAAAGTGGTTGATGCAGTATCTCCATTTAAAGACAAACTTAAAGCATCAATTGTTTTTCCCTCCATGCCAGAGGTAATGAGATTAAATAAGTTAGGTTCATTTAGTATGGCTCAACTTGGTCAATCTAAAAGTATTATTGGAGATTTAATAAAAAAGAAAAAAGAATCTGATGGAGCAAGTTTCCAAGATTCAATGTTGAAGTTATTAAATACCCTACCTTCAATACTTAAATATCTTCCAGTAGAAAAAGCTCAAGATGCTAGAACATTTATACTGAGTTTTCAGTACTGGTTAGGGGGTACAACTGAGAACTTAAAAAACTTCTTGTTAATGATTTCTGAAAAGTACGCTGTTCCAGAGACCATAAAAGATCAAATAGAAGAATTCAAAATTCAAGACCCTGAAACATTCCCAGATTTAGGAATTTGGCATCCTCTTGCTCCTTGCATGTTTGAAAGTCTTAAAGAATATCAAAATTGGGAAAATAATAGGAAAGATATAAATCCTAAGGATGATAAAACTCCCACAATAGGATTAGTGCTTCAAAGGAGTCATATCGTTACGGGAGATGATGCTCATTACGTTGCTGTTATTCAAGAATTGGAATACAGAGGTGCGAGAGTACTACCTATTTTCTGTGGAGGTCTTGATTTTTCTAAACCAGTTAATGAATTTTATTATAATTCCATAAATAAGGATCAACCTATAGTAGACGGAGTTGTATCTCTAACAGGGTTTGCACTAGTTGGCGGTCCAGCAAGACAAGATCATCCTAAAGCTATTGAAGCCCTAAAAAGGTTAAATAGACCATATATGGTTGCACTTCCATTAGTCTTCCAAACCACACAAGAATGGGAAGATAGTGATCTAGGGTTACACCCAGTTCAGGTAGCACTTCAAATTGCAATTCCAGAGCTTGATGGTGCTATTGAACCTATTATTCTCTCAGGTCGTGATGATGCTACAGGTAAGGCGCATACGCTCCAAGATCGAGTTGATGTAATAGCCGAAAGAGCCATAAAATGGTCAACTTTAAGAGTCAAACAAAGAAAGGACAAAAAATTAGCCATCACAGTATTTAGTTTTCCACCAGACAAAGGAAATGTTGGTACGGCAGCATACTTAAATGTTTTTGGTTCAATTTATAGAGTACTTCTTGAAATGAAATCGAAAGGATATCAAATAGATGAACTTCCAAGTAATTCAAAAGAATTAATGGAAAAAGTAATTAACAATCCTGAAGCAATGGATGGCTCTCCCGAGTTAAATATTGCTCATAAAATGTCAGTAAAAGAATACGAAGAGTTCACACCATATTCACAAAGACTTGAAGAAAATTGGGGTAAACCTCCCGGAAACTTAAATAGTGACGGACAAAATTTACTTATTTATGGAAAACATTTTGGAAATGTTTTTATAGGTGTTCAACCTACATTCGGTTATGAAGGTGATCCAATGAGGTTACTTTATTCAAGAAGTGCCAGTCCTCATCATGGTTTTGCCGCTTATTACACCTATGTAGAAAAAATTTGGGGAGCTGATGCTGTTCTTCATTTTGGAACTCACGGATCACTTGAATTTATGCCTGGTAAACAAATGGGTATGAGTGAAACTTGCTATCCGGATTCTCTTATTGGATCATTACCTAATTTGTATTACTATGCTGCCAATAATCCTTCTGAAGCAACAATCGCGAAAAGAAGAGGTTACGCCTCCACCATTAGCTATCTAACTCCTCCAGCAGAAAATGCTGGACTCTACAAAGGACTTAAAGAACTAAGCGAACTTGTTGGTTCTTATCAACAATTAAGAGAAAATAGTAGGGGTATTCAAATAGTTAATGCAATAGTCGAGACTTCTAAACAATGTAATCTTGATAAGGATGTTGAACTCCCTATAAAAGAGGTAGAAGAACTATCAATTGATGAAAGAGATTTATTTGTTGGTAATATCTATAAACAGTTGATGGAAATTGAAAGTAGATTATTACCATGTGGTCTCCATACTATTGGAGAAGCCCCAACAGCAGATGAAGCTGTTGCAACACTTGTAAATATTGCATCTTTAGAGAGAGAGCAAGAGGGATTAAGATCCCTTCCTGGATTGCTGGCTGAATCAATGGAGCTGACTATTGAACAAATTTATGATGGAAATAATAAAGGTGAACTCAAATTTGTAGAGCTAAATGAAAAAATCATAAAGACAGCAAGAGAGTCTATTTTTGCGATGGTCAACTCTTTAAAAATTGTTGATGGCAGAGTTTATTTAGAAAAATCACTTCTTTCAAAATTGTTTGACTTTCTTAAAGTATTTGGTTTGAATTTACCTACCCCTTGGCTAAGGGTATGTAACCTAAATGGATTTAATGAAGTTAACCAGAAGGAATTAAATAAATTATTTGATTACTTACTTTTCTGTTTGGAACAGGTCTGTGCTGATAAAGAGATGGATAGCCTCATTAAAGCACTAGATGGAAATTATGTTTTACCTGGACCAGGTGGAGATCCCATAAGAAATCCAGGTGTTTTGCCCAGTGGTAAAAATATCCATGCACTTGATCCTCAATCAATCCCAACTACAGCTGCAGTAGCTGCAGCGAAGTCTGTTGTTGACAAATTAATTGAAAGACAAAAAGAAGAGCAAGGGACCTGGCCTGAAACAATAGCTTGTGTTTTATGGGGTACTGATAACATAAAAACTTACGGAGAATCTCTGGCACAAATCTTATGGTTTGTTGGGGTAAAACCAAAACCAGATTCTGTTGGAAGAATTAACAAACTAGAATTAATCCCTTTACAAGAATTAGGTAGACCAAGAATAGATGTGGTTGTTAACTGTTCAGGAGTATTTAGAGATCTATTTATCAATCAAATGGCATTAATAGATCAGGCAGTCAAATTAGCAGCTGAAGCTGATGAACCATTGGAATCTAATTTTGTAAGGAAACATTCACTAGAACAAGCAGAAAAAGAAGGCACTTCTATCAGAGAAGCTTCAGCGAGAGTATTCTCTAATGCAAGTGGAAGTTACAGTTCAAATGTTAATTTAGCCGTAGAAAATTCAACATGGGAGGAAGAAAATGAATTACAAGAAATGTATTTATCTCGCAAAACATATGCTTTTAATGCCGATAATCCAGGTGAGATGAATCAAAAAAGAGAGGTATTTGAGTCAGTAATGAAAACAGCAGATGTTACATTTCAAAACCTTGATTCTTCAGAGATTTCATTAACAGATGTAAGTCATTATTTTGATTCAGATCCAACAAAATTGATCAAGACATTAAGAGATGACGGAAAAGAACCAAGTAGCTATATAGCGGATACAACCACTTCTAATGCTCAAGTCAGAACACTTGGAGAAACTATCAGATTAGACTCAAGAACAAAACTTTTAAATCCTAAGTGGTATGAAGGTATGCTCAAATCTGGCTACGAAGGAGTTAGAGAACTTTCTAATAGACTTAATTACACTCTTGGCTGGAGTGCGACAAGTGGTCAAGTAGATAATTTTGTATATGAAGAAACTAATGAAACATTTATAAATGACGAAGAGATGAGGAAAAGATTAATGGATCTTAACCCTAATAGTTTCAGGAGAATTGTTGGAACATTGCTAGAAGTCAATGGTAGGGGATATTGGGAAACTTCAGATGAGAATATAGAACAGTTGAAAGAACTATATCAAGAGGTAGAGGATAAAATCGAAGGAGTTAAAGACTAATAAGTTTATTATTTTCTGTAAATCCTATCAGCTACTTTCAGGATTTGATAATTTAGTTTGACGTTGTGAACTCTCACTATGTGAATATTAAATTGAGAACAAAGACAACTTATAGCAAGGGTTCCTATATCCCTTTCTTTTGGATTATTCTCATTCAAAATTTCTCCTATAAATCTCTTTCTGGATGCGCCTATCAAAATTGGCAAATTCCATTTCTTAAATACATCTAAGTTTCTCAAGATTTCCAAATTATTGATGATATCCTTTGAAAAACCAATTCCAGGATCAACTATTATATTTCTTTCAGATATATTTTTTTCTAAAGCATTCTTTATTAAATTATCAAGCGAGAACTTAACATCACTCAATACATTCTGGTAATAAGAGAGTTGATTCATATTTTGACTATTGCCACGACTATGAGTTATTACTAATGGACAGTTGAATTTTGAAACAACATCCAAAATTTTTATATCTCTTCTCCCTCCCGTTACATCATTTATCCAATTAGCACCATTCAAAAGAGCTTCGTAAGCAACTTCAGAATTAAAAGTATCAATAGAAATTAAAACATCTGGAAATTCAGATTTTATTAATTTTAAATAGGGAATCAATCTTTTTATCTCTATACTAGATCCTACTTCTTCAGCCCCAGGTCTCGTACTTTGAGCACCAAGATCAATAACATCAACACCATTGCTCAAGAAATTATTTACTTGATCTAGAACTTTTTTTGAAGAGTTTAATTCCCCACCATCACTAAATGAATCAGGAGTTAAATTAATAACTCCCATAATTGAAGTTTTTTGACCCCAGCCTTTTGGCCATGGATTTTTCTTATTGATAATTTGCAATTCTCGCGAAACTATTCGGATCTAATGAAGCCCCTCCAACTAACACCCCATCTATATCACTCATTGACATAATTTCGTCAATATTATTAGGTTTAACAGATCCTCCATATTGAATAATTACATCATCAAAACCTATTAATTTCCGAATCAAAGAACATATCTTATTAGCGTCTTCTGCCTCACATGTTTTACCAGTGCCAATAGCCCATATTGGTTCATAGGCAACAATTAAATTAGATGGATCTGTATTCTCTAATCCTTGTTCAACCTGTCTAGTAATAACTCTATCAGCTTCTTCTCTCTCTCTTTGTTCTAATGTTTCTCCTACACAAACAATAGGAGTAAGTCCACTTGATTGAGCAAAAACTGCTCTTTTATTAATTTGTTCATCACTTTCACTAAAATATTTCCTTGGTTCACTGTGTCCAACGATTGCATATGAGACACCATGTTCAAGAAGCATTTTGGGGGATATTTCTGCTGTAAATGCTCCTTGATCTTCCCAATGAATATTTTGACTAGAAATATCTAAATATTCAAAATCAGAATGAGCAGAAAAGGTGGAAATAGCTGTAAAAGGGGGAGCAATAACAACTTTACGATCGTCTTTAATATTTTTTATTAAAGGAATAAACTCTTCTAAATAGGATTTAGCTTCAGCACAAGTCATGTGCATTTTCCAATTACCAGCAATTACAGATTTTCTCAAAATACTATCTCCAAGAAAAATATACTAATACAAAGTGAGTTGAATAAGCTAACTATTCAAAAATTAATTCATTTTTTAGAAATATTACTTTATCTCCCTTGTTTAACTTCCTACCTCTTCTAGTCTCAATTACACCATTAACCTTAACGGAACCGGATTTAATAAAAATTTTTGCTTCGCCACCAGAAGATACCAAATTTTTCCATTTTAAGAATTGATCCAATTTCATTGTTTTTATACCCAAAGATATTGATAAAGTAGGATAAACAATTAAATATATAATATCTTGAGACTAATACCACCAGTCAGACCATATTCAAATAGGTTTATCAAGGGTCTTATATGCATGCTTATTTATGTAGCTTGTTGGCCTTTATTAGCATATTTAGCTGGAAACTTAATCCCAGCAATTGGATCAGGTGATCTCTCAAAAGTTTCTAGCATAATAATTAAGTCTTTATTTGTATTTTTAGTTCAGAAAACTGCTCAATTTGGACAGGATGTATTCATAGCAAAACCATCTTTAGAGATTAGTGAAGTGATGAGAGGAAATTTATTTAGCAGAATTCAAAAAATAAAGATGAATTCTGTTGAAAATATTTCAGCCGGGGACATCACATATAGACTTACAGAAGATGCCGATAGGGTAAGCGAAGTTATTTATAAGACAGCTCAAGATACAATTCCATGCACTTTACAGTTGTTAGCTGTAATAATCTACATGGTTTATTTAGACTGGTCGCTAACATTATCAACATTTGTTTTAGCACCATTGATTATTCTTTCAGTTAACAGTTTTGGAAGAAGAGTTTTAATAGCATCCGAAAAAAGTCAAGAATCAACAAGTAATTTAGCAGGTTTAATAGGTGAATCTATAAATGGAATGTCCACGATAAGAGCTTTTGCTGCAGAAAATTGGATTGAGAAAAGATTTTATAAAAGATTAAGTACAAATAAAAAAGCAAAATATAAAACATTAAAACTGCTTGCATTTCAACATCCAGTTGTAGGATTTGTTGAAGCATTTGGAATATTAGCAATATTAGGTTTAGGAGCCGCAAGAATCAATCTAGGCCTTCTAACAAGCCAAGAATTTAGTAGTTTTTTTGCAGCAATATTAATGCTTATTGATCCAATAAGCCATGTAAGTACAAATTTTAATGACTATAAACAGGCAGAAGCCTCAATAAGAAGGTTGAAAAACATAAATCAAGAACCTGTCGAAGATGATAAAGAAAATTTACGAAGGATATCTAATTTTGAAGGTAAAATAAGTTTCAAGAAAGTAAATTTCGCTTACAAAAAAAATAATCAAGTACTTAAAAATATCAATTTAGAAATTAAAAGAGGGGAAGTCACCGCATTTGTTGGAGCTTCTGGTGCTGGTAAAAGTACAATGTTGGCTTTGATATTAAAGTTTATAACTCCGAATAATGGAGACATTTTTATAGATGATAAAAATCTCAAAATATTAAATACAAAAGATATTAGAAAAAACATTGCATTAGTACAACAACAGCCTTTTTTGTTTTCAGGAACAATTATTGATGTAATAAGAATGGGCAGAAATTTCACCAAAGAAGAAGTTATGGAATCAGCAAGAAAAGCAAACGCTCACAACTTCATTCAAAAGCTTCCTGAGAAGTATGAAACTAAGGTAACTGAAAGAGGATCAAATTTCTCAGGTGGTCAGATCCAGAGGATAGCAATTGCAAGAGCAATACTCGGGGACCCCTCAATTCTTCTTTTAGATGAGGCCACAAGTGCCTTAGATGCAGAATCAGAATCTGAAGTGCAAAAAGGACTTAATAGTGCTATGAAAGATAGAACAGTTATTGTAATTGCTCATAGATTAGCCACTACTCAAGAGGCGAATAAAATAGTTGTTTTCGATAAAGGTGAAATTATTGAAGTTGGGAAACACATTGATTTAATAAATAAACCTGGAATTTATAAAGAATTATGTGAAAAGCAATTGATTAAAAAATTATAGTTCTATCTTATTTATTAAAAAAGTAAATCAATGAGCGAAAACACAAATGACTCTGCAAATCCAGTTTTAACCTTTGAGGGCAAAAAATATTTAATAAATGAACTTTCTAATGAAATAAAAGAATCTATAAAAGTACTACAAATAGCGGAGACACAACTTAAGATGCATCAAGATACTCTCAAATTACTTTCAATTAGTCGAAACTCTCTAGTTAATCAATTAAGAGAAAAACTAAAAAATTTAGAATAAAATTTTAATAATTATGGATTTCTTGTAGGGAATAAGTATTAATTTCATTACATTGCAAAGCTTTTATCGCCTTAATGGCTGCTTTTGCTCCAGGAATAGTTGTAAAAGTTGGAATATTATATTCTAAAGCAGCACGTCTTAAATAAGCATCATCATGAAGAGCCTGTGAGCCAATTGGTGTATTAATTATTAATTGAACAAGTCCAGAACGAATTAAGTCCTCAATATTTGGCCTTCCTTCATGAACTTTTAACACTTCTTCAACTTGAATTCCTAAATTCACCAAATAAGCAGCTGTACCTTTTGTTGCGATTAATTTAAATCCTAAAATCAAAAGTTCTCTAGCAACTTCCTCAAGATTTTTTTTATCTAAATCATTTGTAGATAAAAAAGCAACTCCTTCTGAAGGAACACCATTTCCTGCTGCCAATTCAGACTTGGCATAAGCAATTCCAAAATCTTTAGCTAAACCCATCACTTCGCCAGTAGATCTCATTTCAGGGCCAAGTAATGTATCAGATCCAGGAAATCTTTTAAAAGGTAAAACGGCCTCTTTTACTGCCTGATATTTTGGAGAAAATTCTTCTGTGAAATTAAGATCTTCTAATGTAAAACCTTGCATTAACTGAGTAGCTAATTTTGCAACTGGTTTACCTATGGCTTTTGAAACAAATGGGACTGTCCTAGATGCTCTTGGATTTGCTTCAAGGATAAATAATTTATTTTCTTTATTATTCGTATTTATTACAGCAAATTGCAAATTAATTAAACCAACAACATTTAATTTTTGTGCAATTAATTTAGTCCAGCTCCTTACATTTTCTATTGTGGATGTTGAAAGAGAAATAGATGGTAAGCAACAAGCTGAATCTCCAGAGTGAATTCCTGCAGGTTCAACATGTTCCATTAGACCAGCAATTACAACCGACCCCTCTGAATCGCATAAAGCATCAACATCTATCTCGATTGCATTACTCAAATATTGATCAAGAAGGATTGGATGATCAGGTGATACCTTAACTGCTTCAGAGATATATCTAGCTAATTCATTCTCATCCTTAACAATTTCCATAGCCCTTCCACCTAAAACATAAGAGGGTCTTACAACCAAGGGGAATCCTATATTTTTTGCTACTATTTCTGCTTCATTTTGATTACGTGCAATACCGTTTAAAGGTTGTCTAATACTTAATTCATCAAGAATTTTTGTAAATTCCTCTCTATTTTCTGCTAAATCGATAGATATTGGGGAAGTCCCAAGAATTTTTGATCCAGTTCTGACCCCATCATTAGATTTAAGCCATTCAAATAAAGGTAATGATAATTTCAGTGGAGTTTGACCTCCAAACTGAACAATCAAACCATATGGATTTTCAGCTTCTATTATATTGAGCACATCCTCCAAAGTTACAGGCTCAAAATATAAAATATCGCTAGTATCATAATCTGTAGATACAGTTTCAGGGTTACTATTAACCATTATTGTTTTATAACCATTTGTAGAAGCTTGATATGATGCATGACAACAACAGTAATCAAATTCTATTCCCTGACCAATTCTGTTTGGACCTCCTCCTAAAATCATAATTTTTTTTGATTTACTATTTTCTGAAATCTCGTTATCAAAAATTTGAGAATTAAGATTAATGAAAGATTCTTCGTAAGTTGAATAATGATAGGGAGTAGAGGATGAGAATTCTGCTGAGCAAGTATCAACAGTTTTATAAATCGGAATTATATTAAGTTTTTTTCTATATCTTCTTACTTCAAAAAACTCAGAATTAGTTAACTTTGCTATCTGTTGATCTGAAAAGCCTAATTGTTTAGCATGTAACATCAAATCCCTATCTAGATTATAAAGTTCCTTATCTTTCAAAAAATCATTTTCAAAATTAAAGATATTACGTAATTTTTCGATAAACCATAAATCTATATTTGTAACTTCTTGAATATAAGTATTAGTTTTCCCAAGCTGCATAGCTTTTTTAATTAAAAGAATTCTTTCAGATGTAGGGTTCCTTAAACTATTTCTAATTTGACTCTCGTTTTTAAATTCATCTTGTGAATCACATTCCCATCCAAAAACACCTACTTCTAATGACCTTAATGCTTTCTGAAAAGATTCTTCAAAAGAACGACCTATTGCCATTGACTCACCAACAGATTTCATGGCAGTGCTTAAAGTATTAGAAGACCCTTTAAACTTTTCAAAAGCAAATCTTGGGATCTTAGTAACTACGTAATCAATTGATGGTTCAAAACATGCAGGTGTTTTTTTTGTAATGTCATTAATAATCTCATCGAGTGTATAGCCGACAGATAATAAAGCTGCAATCTTAGCTATAGGGAATCCAGTAGCTTTACTTGCTAACGCAGAGGATCTACTCACACGGGGATTCATTTCTATTACAATTACCTCGCCATTAGATGGATTTATTGCAAATTGAATATTACTCCCTCCTGTTTCAACTCCTACCTCTCTAATGATTTTCAATGACAAATCCCTTAATCTCTGATACTCCTTATCTGTTAGGGTCTGTGCAGGAGCTACAGTAATCGAATCTCCAGTGTGGACACCCATTGGATCTAAATTCTCAATACTGCAAACTATTACAACATTGTCAGCAGTGTCTCTCATTACCTCTAGTTCAAATTCTTTCCATCCAATAAGTGATTTTTCAATCAATATTTGATTACTTGGACTTTCCTCTAAACCTGATTTACACAACTCGACAAATTCTTCAAGGTTAAAAGCAATTCCACCTCCTACTCCGCCCAATGTAAATGCAGGCCTGATAATAAGCGGATAAGAACAAATTTTCTTGGATACCTCCATAGCTTCATCGAAATTAGATGCGATTCCAGAAGGACAAACATTTACATTAATTTTCTCCATTGATTCCTTAAACAATTTTCTATCTTCAGCTTTATTAATAGCTCTTAAATCAGCACCAATTAATTCAATATTATTTTGCTTTAAAAAATTTGACTCTGATAATTTCACTGCAAGATTCAAAGCGGTTTGCCCACCCATAGTTGGAAGAATTGCATCAGGTTTTTCTCTTAAAATGATCTGAGAAACAATTTCAGGAGTCAATGGTTCAATATATGTTTTGCTTGCGATCTCAGGATCAGTCATTATTGATGCTGGGTTTGAATTAATTAAGACAATTTCATAACCAGCATTTCTTAAAGCTTTGCAAGCTTGAGTGCCAGAATAATCAAATTCGCATGCTTGCCCTATAACAATCGGTCCCGAACCTAGAATAAGAATTTTTTTTAGATCACCTCTTTGAGGCATAATTTAAAACCCTTCATTTATCACATGCTACTTATAAATCATCAGATGTTAATCAACTTACTTGAAAAGCAACATTTGTTTCTATAGTATTGAAAGAAATTAATATTTTATGAGCGAACTTCAGCGACTTAAAAATTTGTTGCCTCCAGAGAATCAAAGTTGGGTATTTGTTGAAGCTGCTGCAGCTATAGACCCACCTTTAATAACACTTGAAGAAATCGGTCGTGACGAAGTAGAAATTCAAATAGATTTAGATGAATGGGAAAACTTTGCTATAGACCACAGAAATCTTTTATTTTGGCATGAGGTTGGGAAAATTCAAAATGATTCAATTCCCAGAGATGGATGGGAAATGGCAGCTCTTGCCATAGGACTTGGAGGAGCTATAGGAGAGTTGTGGGTACAAGATGGTTTACTTTTATTACTTGCTCTTGGTTTATCAAGTTTTGCAGGCTATAGATTATATTTAAAAAACAATTCTGAAAAAAAACTTCAAGATGCTATTTATGCAGATGAAAGAGCTATAGATCTTGCTTGTAGATTTGGATACAGTATTCCAAATGCTTATAAAAGTCTTGGAGGAGCATTAAAAGAGTTAATTGATAAGACACGAAAAAAGAAAAAAAGAAGTTTCTTTGAAGATAGATTAGATGCTTTAAGAAAAAGTGCAGAAAAAGCAAGATCAGAATTATCTCAACAAGAAGGTTCAGAAAAATCAGTTTCAAGCGAAAATGTTTATGGACAATAAAAGTTTGGTTTTAATGGCAGCTAAAGCATGTGATGAAAAAAAGGCAAAAGATATAAAACTTATAAAAATTGACAAGGTATCTTTTATAAGTGAATGGATTTTAATTGCAGAAGGTTTATCTGATGTACAAGTCAGATCCATAACTAATTCTGTAGAGGGAGAACTTAGAGAGAGGGCTAAAATTGAACCGATACGAAAAGAAGGAGTTAACGAAGCCAAATGGGCTTTACTTGATTATGGTGATTTGATAGTAAATATTTTTCAACCAGAAATAAGAAAATATTATGACCTTGAATCGTTCTGGAGTAATGGAGATAATCTTATATTTCCATAATTTATTTATGAACGAATCTAAGTGTCCTGTCCCTAGAGAGCAACAACCAACAAATGAATTCATAGAATTATCAAAATCTAAAATTTTTTCTTGGCCAAAAACTAAAAAGTCACTAATTCTTATTTTGATAAAATTCTGGGTAGGAGCTTTTATTCTATTTATTGTCATTTCTTCAGGAAGTGTATATTTTAAAACATCTACTTTAAGATATATCCTATTGAGTTTTTTTAGTAGCTTATCAATACCTCTTTTAATTTCCATAAGGTTATATCTAGGTTGGAATCATATATTTAAAAGATTAATATCTGAAAAAGTTGAATACGAGGAATCTGGCTGGTACGACGGTCAGGTATGGGAGAAGCCATTAGTTTTGAAAGAAAAGGAATCACTTATAGCCTCAATAGAAGTTAAACCTATTTTAAAAAATTTAATTCAAATTTTTTCTATTATTTCAGTCTTAGCTTTGTCAGGTATTTTGCTTTTTCAATATAACAATTTCTAAATGAGTTCTAATTTCAAAAACCTCTACACCTCTAACAATCCTCCGTTACAAGCAACCTTAATGAGAGGATCAAATATTGAGTCGATCCATAAAATTCATGCTGTTATTACTGATAAAAAAGGAAGGGTTTTAATGTGCGCAGGAAATCCAGAATATAAAAGTTTCATAAGGTCAGCATTAAAACCGTTTCAAGCGATACCTTTCGTTAGTAGTGGAGCAGCATCAAAAATCAATAATGAATCAAAATCAATTGCTCTAGCATGCGGGTCTCATAGTGGATCAAAACTTCATTCAAGGGAAGCATTCAAAATTTTGTGGGAATATGACATTGACATTAATAATCTTAAATGTCCAAAATCAAAAACAAGTCCATTGGAACACAATTGTTCGGGTAAACATGCAGCTTTTTTAGCTACATGCAAAAAAATGAATTGGCCATTAGATAGTTACTTAAAGGGGGATCATCCTCTTCAAATAGAAATATTCAGAATTGTTTCTGAATTACTTAAAATCTCGCCATCTGAAATAAACGCAGCACGTGATGATTGTGGAGCACCCACTCTTTATTTAAAACTACTAGAAATGTCGAGGTTATATTCACTTCTGAGCAGTTCAGAAAATGCTGAATTAGAACAAATCAGTAGAGCTATGACAATAAACCCAATAATGATAAGTGATAACAATAAATTTGATACAGAAATAATTAAAGCTTCTCATGGGAACGTTATAGGTAAAGGCGGAGCCGAGGGAATACAGTGTCTATGTAAAGTAAATGAAGGGATAGGTTTAGCTTTAAAAGTAGAAGATGGTTCAAAAAGAGCAAAGCATGCTGTTAGTCTTCACTTACTAAAACAGTTAGAGTGGATATCTGAATTAAGAATTCAAGACATCGAAGAAAAGGTGTTTAATTTTTCTGAAGGCGTACGACTTGAAGTTAAAGGTAAATTAAAATTCCAAGAATCCTAAAAATGAGGAAAAATAACCCTTTCAGATGTATGCTATGTATATAACGCGGGGTAGAGCAGTCTGGTAGCTCGTCGGGCTCATAACCCGAAGGTCGGAAGTTCAAATCTCCCCCCCGCCACCATTTAGAAGCAGCTTTAAAGCTGCTTTTTTTAGTATTTGCAATAGTTATAGCAATTATAAAAATATAATAAAAAAAAAGGTTTTTATGTAGTACAAAAAATATCTTATTAGAAATTATTTAAAATCCTTCTAAATTAAGAATTTAAAGTCAACTCTTACTAAAAGGCCAATAATTATAAAAAATATTCAAATGAATGAGTTCAAAGATAGACTTAAAATATTGTATTTAACTTTCTAATTAAATTTTAGCTTATAAATCATTTCTACTGAATCTACTAATAACAATGAATTTAAACTAATTTGAATGTTGGCCATTTTCATGTTGAATAATTAATTTAATAAAGTAAAGTTAAATCTATCTATTTTGGAAATAATATGCAGAATTTGCTTCAGCGAGATTTAGGTTCAAGCTTTTTATCAATAGCTGTCATATTAGGTTGGTTAGGTCTGTTTTTTATATTTTTGAGAGTATTAACAATTTTAATAAAGAGAATCCTTGAAGCGGTTTTCAAAAAATCGTAATTATTGAAATAAATCAATAATCCTGAATTAATCGCATAAATCCTTAAACACTAAGTATAATAACCTAAAAATGTCAATTTTAGATAAGGTTAAGATAGGTAATACTGTTCAAGTCAACATAGAATTATCTAGGGATAGACTTACCAAAGAAACTATTGATGCAATAAATGTTTCTTCATTGGGGAAGATAAGTGACTTCAGAATAACTGATGGTAAAGGTATTGGAGTTGTCTTGCAATTATCTAATGGAAAAGAGCAATGGTTTTTTGAGGATGAAATTGATCTTCTCGACGAAAATGGTAATGTAATAAAAAAAAATAATGACAAAAAAGATAATAGTAATTTTATATTTGATTATTTAACAGGATTAAATTATCAAAATAAATATAAGATAGGCGAGTTGCTTAATCCAATTAACTTTTTTATCTGGTTGGTTGTATCGTTTAAAGATATTTTTTAATTCGTTAAAAAATTTTCTATTATAAAAACAATTTAACAATGTTTTAAATATAAATTTCTATAATTAAAAAATAAATGGTACAAAATATTATCGATGTAAGAAATTTATCTAAGTCATTTGATATCTCTTCTAAAGAACCAGGACTAAAAGGGACTATTAAACATTTTTTTAGAAGACAAACAAAAAGTTTTAAAGTTATAAAAGATATAAGTTTTGAAATTAAAGAAGGAGAAATAGTAGGTTTTCTAGGTGCTAATGGAGCCGGGAAAACAACAATATTAAAAATGCTCTGTGGTTTAATTTATCCAAGTGAGGGATCTGTTTTAGTTTCAGGCTACTTACCTTTCAGGAGAAAAGAAAAATTCCTGAAGAATATCACCTTAATAATGGGACAAAAACAACAACTTATTTGGGATCTTCCACCAATTGAATCATTCTATTTGAATGCATCAATATATGACTTAGATAAGTTCGAAGCTAAAAAGAGAATAAAAAAACTATCGGAAATGCTTGAAATTGATGAAGAGCTATTCATACCTGTTAGAAAACTTTCTCTAGGTCAACGTATGAAATCAGAATTACTAGCAGCTTTGATACACGAACCAAATATTCTATTTTTAGACGAGCCGACACTTGGATTAGATATTAATGCACAGAGAAATTTAAGAAAATTCCTTCAAAAATATAATAAGGAAACCAATGCAACAATATGCCTAACCAGTCATTACATGAAAGATATAACATCGTTATGCAAGAGAGTTATATGTGTGCACGAAGGGGCGATATCATATGATGGAAAACTTGACCTATTATTAAAAAAACTTTCTCCTGTTAAAGAAATATTAATAGTTTGTCGCTCAGAAGAGGATGCAATTAAATTAGAAAATTCCGGTTTTACCGTTAAAAATAAAATAAAGAATGAAATCACTATAAAAATTGAAAACAACTCTATTACCTCTTCACTAAAAACTATCCTAAATAATTTTGATATTGAAGACCTTTTTATAAATGAACCACCCATAGATGAAACTATAGGGAAGGTATTAATCAAAAAAAAATATGATATCTAATTTGATTAACCGTAAAATATTTACCTTATTAAAAGTCCAATATTCAAACATGTTGGAATATAGGGTAGAAATTGCTTTATGGGCAATTTCAGGGATTATTCCTTTTTTCATGTTAAACATTTGGACAAATAATAATTTAAATGAATCCATAAACATTAGTGACGTATTGCTTTCTAGGTATTTCTTATGTGCTTTTTTTGTAAGACAGTTTTCTGTAGTTTGGGTTGTATTTAGTTTTGAAGAGGATTCTCTTATGGGAAAAGTATCTCCGTATTTAATCCAACCTTTAAACCCATTTTTCAGATATTTTGCACAACATCTTGCTGAACAAATAACAAGATTTCCTTTCGCATTAATAATAGCATTTTTCTTTTTTATTTTTAATCCAGAAAGTATATGGATGCCAAATCTAGGTATTTTAGTCTTATCGATAGTATCTACTTTCTTATCCTTCTTGATTCAATTTTTAATTCAGTCAATAGTTGCATGTCTATGTTTCTGGACAGAGAAAGCATCATCGATAGAAAGATTATTATTTATTCCAACTTTATTTCTCTCAGGTCTTTTAGCACCTGTAGTTTCATTTCCCGCATATGTTAAATCTTGGATTTATTTGACTCCTTTTCCATATCTAATTGATTTCCCTGCGAACTTACTGTCAGGTAATGAAACAAATATTAGTGGAGGCTTAATTATGCAAATTATATGGATTTTTTTACTTTTCCCATTATTTAAGAAAACCTGGTCTGAAGGAACAAAAAAATATACTGCAATGGGGTCATGAAATTAAGTAAATATTTAAAAGTTTATAAGAAATTCTTACATACTTCTTTAGCTTCTGAATTGGAATATAAGACAAATATATTAGTTGATTTAATTACTGCAATTTTAAGTTTAGTAGGGAGTATTTTTCTATTGTCTATCTTCTTTCAAAATAATGGATATATTGGAGGGTGGAAATTTGAGCAGGCATTAATAATACAAGCTATTTATACGATTTTGAATGGAATAACTAATACATGGTTCAATCCTAATCTTACAGAAATAGTTAAACACATAAGGGAAGGAACATTAGACTTCGTACTTTTAAAACCCATTGATAGTCAATTTTTTATTTCATTAAAAAAAATAAATCCATCTGGATTTTTAGAAATATTGCTTGGATTTTTATTGTTGTTCTTCTGCATAAGAATAAATCAAATCAATTTAAGTTTAAGTTTTCTGACCCTATCATCGATTACGATAAGCTGCTCAATTTGTATTTTATATAGCCTATGGTTTTTTATCTCTACTACTACTATTTGGTTTGTTAAGACTTGGAATGCGATAGAAGTTTTAAGATCATTTCTTTATATTGGAAGATTTCCTCTAAACTCATTTTCATTTTCTTTAAGAATTTTTTTTAGTGTTTTCATTCCTATTGCTTTTATAACTACAATTCCTTCTGAAGTTTTTCTAGGGATTTCTGTATTATGGAAAATATTGCTTGAAGTTATTGTTGCGACTATATTTCTTATAACTTCAAGAAAGTTCTGGTTATTTGCAATAAAATTCTATTCATCAGCATCTAGTTAAGTATTATTTAATAACCTCGCTGCAAAATTCCCAAATTCGTTTTTTACTTTTCAGATTAGAAAGCCTAGATAATTTTTTAAAATGAGGTTTAGATTTTTCAACAGATAAAATCCTACAGTTGTATTCAATATTATGATTTCTAGATATGATTCCTAATTTAAGTGCAACATCACAAAGGATAATTATTAAAGTAAGAAAAAGAAATATACCGAAAAATTTTAAAAATGATTTTGAATAATTTTCTTTTTCAGTTTTTAATTCAAACTTCATTATTTAACTATATGCTGAGGGCACTTAATTGCAGCAATAGCAACAGCCGTAACTTTAAAATTTTCAGACTTCTCAATAACCTTTTTAACCTCTAATGGCCCAAATTTATTACTTGCATCACTATAGGAAAGAAGTAATGATTTATAGTTATCATGACCTAGATTTCTATACTCACAGAAATTATCTCCAACATAATTCAAAAGAGTTAGTAAAGTTAATTCAATCATTAAAAAGCTTTTTACTAGCGAAGTTCTTACGAATAATACTGTGCAGGACATTTTTAACAAGTAAAATTGCCAAAAACATTTGAAATTATGAAATTAGATTTTCATTGATAAACTTTAAATTTTCAAAATTATTTCACAATTTATTGATTAACATAAAAGAAAATCATCTAGGCACTATCTGTAGCGTATTAAGATGATATGATTTGCACTACAGATAGGGGGTTGCATTTTTTAAGAATTTGGATTAAAAATAAGATTCCCCATCACTCGGCCACACTTATGTGAGGCCTTTTTTTTGTTTTTTAAAATAAGGTTTCTCTAAAGGTATCACTTATTAGAAAGATTTATTCATTAACCCCATTGATAATAAATAATAATAATAATGAATTTATCTTGTTAACTAATAAACCCGCTTGAGATTTTTACTACAAATTTTTTGAAATTCTCAATTTATTTTATAAAAAACTTTTTATGGATTTAATCAATAAGCTAACACCAACAAAAATACAAACTGTTATAAAAGTTTTCTTAATAAGAATATTACCCTTTAATTTTGAAAGGTGAGCCCCGAAATATCCTCCTGTAAAGGAACCAATTATTAACACTATCAATAAATTTGAAGGAACCGAACCTATTCTTGCCAAAAAGACTGCTCCGATAAAATTCCAAAAAATCCCAACAGTGAAGAATGTCATACTTATAGCTTGAAGAAAATCCATTTCAAAAGTTTTTATTAAAAGTATTGTTACAAGCAATCCAGTTCCTGAAGAAATAGAACCATTTAATATACCTATAAAAAAAATAAAAATAAAAAATCTAATTTTATGAACAAAATTAAGCTCTTTATTACCAGACGATAAACCTAAATCTGGTTTAAGGAATGAAAAAAAAGCTATAAATATGGATATTATTCCTAATATTAAGTACAAATACTTTTCTGAAATATATTCAACTACAGAAGCCCCTAAAATTACTCCTGGTAATCCAAAAATTATAATTTCCCAAGCAACACTTATATTATTACCTAAAGATTTGTAATTTCTTAAGGAACCTCCTATTCCCAGTGCTACTGTTGCTAATTTATGACTAGCCAGAGCCTGATAATAAGGAACTCCAGATAAAATTAATGCAGGCAATTGTAATAATCCTGCACCTCCTCCAGAAATCGCTGAGAAAGTATTAGAAAAAAACGATATCAAAAAGATATAAATACTTTTAAATAAAGAATGATCAAAATTACCAAATAATATTGTTAATAAATAAAGCATTAACTATAAGTTGCCTTTGTTTTAATTAGTGAAAATTATTCTTTTTATAAGAAGCATAAGATTTAAAAAGTCTCATCTTATCATTTTCAATCATACTTAAAAAAAAACTGTTATCATCAAAAAAAATTATCAAGAATTTTATGCATAGACAAGATGCAATTTACCTTGATCAGTTTTGTCCAAAGATAAGTAATAAAAATTGGAGAGAGTCACTTAATAAACTTACTAATTATAAATGTATTTATTGCGGCAAACCCTCAGAATCACTTGACCACCTTCACCCAATGTCAAAAGGGGGGATTAGCAGTACGAGTAATTGCGTTCCATGTTGTTTGTCATGTAATGGCAAGAAATCAGATTCAGAGGTTCTTAGTTGGTACAGAAAACAAATTTTTTATGATCCTCGAAGAGCCATGGCGATACGAGCATGGTTTAATGACGATTTAAAACTTGCGTCAGTTCTTTTGAACTACTTAAGTTAAAAATGAAATTATAAATTGATTGAGATTCGAAATAATATTTTTATATATGGTTGAATAGGATCTTCCTTTCCTAGTAAATAATAAATTTTAATTTAAATTAATCTTTTTATTTCCGAATTTATTTTATCGCTCCTGAAAAGAGAAATATTAGAGTAGTCATCTTTCCACATTATTGGCGAATCTAAAACCTTTCTCTCTGGCGACTTTACTGAAAAAATTAATCCAAATACAAAAATAATAGTAATCAATATGATTGTCATTACTAATTTATCTGAAATATTATTCATTAAACTAATCTATCTAGAAAATTTTTTGTCAGGAGTGGTTTTTTCATAAATTTCAAGAAAATATGACTTAAAATAATTAACTCCATCCTTTCCAATCAATCCAATTGACCGTCCACAATCATTTACTACTTGCAATGAAATTTGATTAGCCAAGTCACTTTTCTCGATCCATTTTTTCTGTGGATTATAAGAAAAAGATATAATATTTTCAGTTTTTACAATCGCTGATTTCATTGCTTCATCTTTAGAAAAACCATTTTGAATAGCGGTGCAATACTTCCTGGAGAAATTATTAGAGATCCTATTTTGCAGCAAACTAACACTAGGGTCTGACATATCAAAAGCTAAACCTAGTGAAGGTTTTAATAAATAAACTATAAAAAAAAGAAAACAAATAATAAATTTTAACAATAGCTATTTATCAATCACTATAAATAATACATTAGTTTTTTCTAATTGTCTTTTGAATTAAATCTGATAATAATTTATAGCAAATTAAATTTCAATTTATTAAAAATTAAAAGTATTGCGATAAGTTCAGTAATAATAGTCAGAGGTTTATTTGACTACTTATATGTACGAATCAATGATGACATTACTATTTTTTCCTGACTGGACAAATGGGCTACCTTCAGACTTTTTAATCCTTCATTTTTTCGTAGGAGCTATAATTTTCCCTTTCAACATGATTCATGCTAAAGCAAGAAAAATTGACAGTCAGAACCCACAGGAAGCAGCTAATGGGTATAAAAACTCAGACAATACTACATTTTTTGGATACGAAGAAATCAATTAGATTTCCATAAATTTCTTTAAGGAATTACTTAATTGATGATAATTTTCCTAGATACAGCCTTAGATCTTAAAATTTTAAGTCCCAGAGAACCTATAGGAATATTTATTATTTCTTTGGGATTAATATTTACTGGTATGATTTTCTATATTATTTATGCAGTAAGTACTAATAAAGAATCACTAGAAGATAAAAAAATAAGAACGAAAAAGGAGTACTTGCAAAAGGAGAGAATAGGAAAATTATTCCCTAAGAAAAAATAAATTTAATTGTTTTATTACTATAAAGGTATTTATTTATCTTATTAATGATCAAATCGATAGGATCCAAAAACATAATTGTAAGTTCTTTTAATTCAAACATTTTCTAAAATCTTATATTAACAATTAAATTTTTATAACGAGAAGTTTATATTGTTAATAGCTCTACAAAATTATTTTCATATCATGCAAAAAATGTTAAAAATGGAAAAAATGTTTTGAAATCTTGGAGAATTCACCTCAATATCTATTTCTTGCTAGTGGAGTAAATAATGGGGAAGGTTTTTGGATAGTGGGAATAAAAAATTGCGATGAAAATATCCTTGAGGATAAAAATCTTTTAGATTGCCATAGAAAAGAATTAATAGGTAATGAATCAGCAAAAGATATTCTTTTAGCTATTAATTTAAACTTGAATAATTTATTAACTGAACTAAGAAACAAAAATTATTTAATTGGAAATCCTTCAATGGGGATTTCATTTGATCTCCCATTAGAAGTCTTGGAAAATATTTTTGATTTTTGGTTAGATATTTATAAAAATCAAGAAGCCTGGGAATCTTGTCTAGGTCTTCTTAAAGTTAGAAAAAGGATTCCTCTAACAAACCTAATTGAAAGCGAAAGTCTAAAGGGTAACTCTAAAAAATGGGCTATAAAAATTGAAAATTTACATACTTATGTTCCTTCTTCATTTAAAATTGAAAAATTAAATGATCCCATGTGGGAATAATTTTATCTTTTTACTACTCAAAATATTTACTTCGTTGGATATTTAAGTAAAAATAAAATAACTGTTAATTAATAATGAATCAACCATATTCTTTTAATATTGATCAAATGAACGGAATAGTAGAGGATACATACGCCAATATAATAAATGAATGTGAAAATTTAAAGAAAAATACTAATTGTCCAAATGAGCAAGTAGTGGCACTTTTAAGCGTGATTGCTTCTAATTACGCCACTACAACTGAAAAAAACGAAAAATAAGATGATAAGTTATTTTACTTGGGTCGAATTTGATAAGAGCGTAGAACAAATAGCTAATAAATGTAGGTTTAAAGAGTTTTCTGGAATATATGGAGTTCCTCGTGGTGGATTATGTCTTGCTGTAGCACTAAGCCATAAATTAAAAATTGAATTAATTTCAGAACCACTCAAAAATTCACTTATAGTAGATGATGTTTATGAAACAGGTCTTACATTAAAGACCTTCAAGGATATTGAAGGAGCAATGTTTTTTGTATTATTTAGTAAAATCAAACCTACATGGTGGAATACAGTATTCATATCTGAAAAAAGCCAATGGATAGTTTTTCCTTGGGAAAATACTTTAAATTCAAAAATTGACCGCGAAGAGTACATCAAAAAAAGAGGTTTAAGTTGAGTAAGAAATTATATCTGGCTAATCCATATGGATTTTCAAAACAAACTAAAACACTTTTAAATGAATTTATTGAAATCTTCAATGATTTAAATGTAGAAGTATTTGAACCTTTTGAGAGAGCAAAACCATTAATAGAACAAGAAAGTCAATGGGCATATGAAGTTGCAAGTAGTAATTTCCATGATTTAAAAGAATGTGATTGTATTTTTGCGATTGTCAATGGAAATCCTCCAGATGAAGGGGTTATGATTGAATTAGGTATCGCTATTGCTTTAAAAAAAGATATCTTTTTATTCAGGGATGATTTTAGAAATTGTTCTGATAGCGATCAATACCCATTAAATCTGATGTTATTTCTTGGCCTGCCTAAAGATAATTGGGAAAAATATTATTTTGAATCATTACAAGAGATAAAAAGTAATAAAAAAAGATTTATGGAGTGGGCAAAAAATTAACCAAATAATCCACTAACCCTAAAATAGAAGTTTTAAGTTTAAATATATCAATTCAGGTGCTAGAATAAAATTTATTTAGAAAATTTTGACACAAGTTACAGTTGGAGAGAACGAGGGGATTGAGTCTGCCCTTAGAAGATTTAAGAGACAAGTATCTAAGTCGGGAATCTTTGCAGATTTAAAAAGACTAAGACATCACGAAACTCCTATTGAAAAATACAAGAGAAAGTTGCAACAGAGAAGAAAAGCAAGAAGAAGATAAACTCATCTCCTACAGCTAATATAATTTTTTTGCATAACGTTAATATTATAAATTTTTTTTGAAAGGTTTAAAAATAAAATTTTAACTACTTAAGCTTTTTAAGCTTCTTAACAAGATTTATTCCAACTCCTGATACAGCAAGAAGATCTTTTTCATCAGCAGCAATAACTGCTTTTGTTGTTTTAAATCCAGCCTCATACAAAGCTTTTGCACTTTTTGCTCCAACACCTGGAAGTGTAGTCAAAGTTTCAATATTTTTCTTAGAATTGATTGCTTTGGTTTTTGTTTTTGTTTTTGTTTTTGTTTTTGTTTTTGTTTTTGCAGACTTTGCTACTTTTTTTTCTTTCTTTAAAGGAGTTTCAGGAGTTACTGCACTCTTAAATAAAATTGATTTTAGTTTGCTGAGAAATTTAGAAATCATTGCAATATATAAGTAATAAAATTAGCTCTTCATTTAATATTATCAAATTCCTGAGGAATAAATAATAAGACAATGACTAATTGAATAGAAAAAATTTATTTACAATTATATAAATACACACATTTAATATTTATGCAAGCTTACGAACAATTGCAAGGCATTCTAAATTATTTTAAAAAATAAAAAAAAGAATGTATTTATATTCAATATTTAAATAAATTTATTAATAGTAAAGTTAAAATCTTATTAAAAAACAGATCATAAAAATGAAGCTTATTTTTATAAGTGGACCTTCAGGAAGCGGGAAAACAACTTTATCGAATCAAATAATTAAAAAAAATAGGAATGGTATTGTGTTAAGTACCGACAATTACTATAAGACAGGGTTAATAAGTAAATTACTACCAAAATTTGTAGAAGGTTTTTTTGATAGAAGTATTAGTTTTAATAACAAACTATTAAAAAAAGATTTTGATTTTATTTATAAGAATGGAATTTCAATCTGTGATCGTTATTATAATTTCGAAAAGAAAACAATTCAAAACATCTTAAACGAAACAAATAATATTAGTTTTTTAATTGTAGAGGGAATATTTGCTAAAGAATTCTCAAACACTTTAAATATTAATGATTATATTTTTTTAGAAATAAAAACTAAAAAAAATGAGTGCATGAAAAGAGTTGTCCAAAGAGATATAAAAGAAAGGGGAAAGGATAAAAAAAAAGCTGAGAATGATTTCTTAAAATCATGGAGCATTTATTACGAAAAATTCCAACCTAATAGCATAAAAAATAATTCAAATAAATTCATTATTGATAAAAACACCGATATAGATCTCATTCTGAAAAAATTATTTAATTAAGTCTTTAATTTTTTTCTCTAATATTAGTGCACTTAAAATTGAGCCTTCAATTCTGCCAAATCCATCACCTTCAAACCAGTCTCCGCAAAATCCAATTCTATATTTTCTACTAAACTGTAAAGATAATGGTACGGCAAAGCCAGAAGGCTGTGAAGCTCTCCATTTCATAATAGATATTTTTTCATCAAAAGTTAATTTATGTAATACAGGATTCTCTTCAAAAAGTTTATTGAAATTTGTTATTATTTTTCGTTTAAAAACTTCTTCATCTTCTTCACTTATATAAGAATTAATTAACTTTGGGTTTTTTGAATGTATTACAATTCCTAATTTATTATTATCTTGCAGCTGAAAAATAATTCTTTCAAAACTATATTTTTTTTCTAAATTATTTTTTAAATAAAAATACCTTTGTTTTTTAGAATAACAATCTTTATAACAATAATTTTCATTTGTATAAATTAAAAAAGTTAACCTTGGAATAAATGTTTGTTCTGCTAAGCAATTTAAAAGTAAATCTATTTTTTTATCATTATTAATAGGAATAGCTTTTCTTAATGGAATTTGATTTACGTTTAATATTTTTAAAGACCTCTTATGTAACAACAAATTAGTGGAACAAATTAGATATTTAGACTTAAATTTCTCGCCATTTTTTGATGTTAGTAACCATTCCTTATCATTGAACTTCATATCAACTATTAAAGTTTCAAAGAAATAATCAATTTTTTCGTTTACATTATTTGACTCAATTATCTTTTTCGATAATTCACTCATAGAATCTAAAGATAGATAATTAACCCCGCAAGAAAATTCAGATTTTTTTATTGTTTCTAAATTAGAATCTTCATTTAGAAAAAATACTTCTGAATCGTCAATTTTTATATATTTATTTTCCAATAATTCATCAATATATCTTTTTAATAGAAGATTATTATTACTGTTAGATATATTAAAATTTGGAGAACCATGATTTAGTTTCCATCCTTTATATTTTTTACTCATTCTTGTACTTGATCTTCCTCCAAGACCACGACCAATTTCAATTAATCCAACTTTTTTTGTAATATTGTTTTTCAGATATTTCGAAGCAAAAACACACGCAGATATACCTCCACCTATTATTAATAAGTCATATGTAAAATCACTTTTCATATGTTTAATATTGACATAAATTATCTTTCATTTTCTAAAAAACTATAAACAGAATCAAGTTTTTTTGATGATGAAAAATCAGATTCAATTACAGGAGTAATATTATTATTTTTATAAAAACAAACTAGATCATTTGTAAAATCAAAAAAATTATCTAGGGAAAATATACACTTTTCTGATATGTATACTTCTTTCCAAGGACGAAATTTAAAACGCGCTATAAATTGTTTAGAAGGAATAAATAAACTTCCAAAAAGATTTAATTTTTTATCCTTTGCTATTTTTTTTATATAAATCAACTCATTCTCAAGAACTTTAATATCTGTGCCATATTGAAACCAAATTGAATTTATTAATCCAGTCGAAATTTTTCTTTCGAACCTTTCTCTTTCTGAAGAAACATTATAATATTTTTTCAAATATGGGTTGTAAGCTATACCTAATTTAACTTTTAAATTTTTTTCTTTTTTTAAATAAGCTAATACATCAATTGAGTCAAAGTTTTTTTTCTTATGTGATCCCGAGACAAGCAGAATTTCAAAATTTTTATTAGTCTGAGAACTTTTAACAAAATCTAAAAATTGCTGATACGATTTTTCTTTATTATTTGAATATTGATGATAAAGACTATAGTGATAGGTCACATTAAATTCATTATAGTTTTTAGATATATATTTAATAGTTGAATTAAATAAATCCTTCTTTATAAGTCCTTTACATGGAATATTGATGTTTTTTATATTGTTTAATTTGCAGAAATTAAGTTTATTGTCTAACTGAGAAATATTTTTAAATGATAATTCAAATCTTAGATTCTTGTTCATTATTTAGTAGTCATATTTAATCACTCAACATATTAACGAAAACACGCATCTGCTACGATTCTTATTTTGGAAGTCGTCTTTTTATTCTTAGCCTTTAGAAAATAACTGGGGGATATCTCTAGTGCAGCTTTTAAAGAAATTTTATCTTCTGCAGATTTTACAATAATTTGATTAAAACATTTCCAATTTTCTGGCATTAGTAAACCGGGCCATGATAAATAAAGACCTACAAAAATCCCGAAAAATAAAAATAAAAAAAACCTCATAACAAATAAATTTTTTAATTTTACTAATTAAAATAAAAAACAATATTTCAATTGTATTGGAAAATAATTAATAAATTATTTCCTTTCTTCTTATCGAACATTTTTAAACCATGAAAGTTTTTCATGAACTCGAGAGGTTAGAATAACAAAAAAGTATTATTTTAGAATATGGCTAGCCAAGATTATCTAATTGCAATAGCTTTAATAGAGCAAAACTTAGTTAGAGCAATGCCTCTTGGAGGTAAAGAAATTAAAGAAAATTTAGAGGAATCAGAAAATTTCAAGAAACTTGGAGAAGAGGTAATTTTAAATCTTCTAATGAGAGTGTTTCAAAGAAGTGATGAAGGTGCTTTAAAAAGAGCTTCTGAAGAAAAAGGTTTGCTCATTGTTCATATGCATCCTAAAAGAATGCAGAAAGAGCTTCCATTCATTAAATCTGAATGGATAAGAGATGGAGATACACAACAGTTTCTAAAATACCTTAGCAATCTCTCAAAAGAAGTATGGACAGCATCTTTCGTAAAATACAAAGGGATTGAATTTACTTCTATCTCGAAGAATGAGGAGATCTAAAATATATTAAAAATATTTTCTTTTCAAAGAATTTCTTTCTTCAAAATATTATTATCCCTTGAAACTCTAAAGCAGTTTCTACCATTACCAAAATCAATTGAGGAATAGTCAAAATCATTTTTAATATGCAAGGCACAATTGCCCTCAATACATATACAAGATTCAATAATTTCTCTCTGAACAATATCATTAACGTAAGGTTCCCTATCTTTCTCTTCATCGAAATGCGGGCAGGCAATTCCTTCAACAATACCTAAGCAATCAATAATGGCTAATTCATTAGCATAAGAATCAGTTATACCTTTATCAAACCAACAAATAGCCCCAGCACTTACACCACTCATTACAATTCCTTTTTCATAAGCATTTCGCAAAAATTTATGTAAATTCCATTCTTTCCAAACAGCCAACATACTTTTTGTATTTCCTCCGCCAACATAAATTATATCTTGAGTTAAAACTCTCTCTTCTAAGTTTTCTGTTCTAGAGAAGAAATCAATATGGCTTGTTATACAATCAAGTTTAGAAAATGCTCTATAAAAATTTAGTTTATACAAACTACTATCGCCAGATGCTGTTGGAATAAAGCAAATTTTAGGTCTTTTTTTATTACTCAAAGAAACTATATATTTTTCAATTTCAAGAGATCCTAATGAACGTCCAAACCCTCCTCCCCCAATTGCGACTATATTTTTATTAGGCATATTAAATAATAGATTTGTATATGAATTTAAGACAAATTACCATTAAAGATCAACTAGAATTAAAGAAGGTTTATTTTGATTCAATTCAATCTTTAGATGAAAAAATTTATAGTTTAGAACAAAAAAGAGCCTGGTCAAGCCAAGCTTGGAATAACCCAAATTTTGATAAGTCAATAATTAAAGGAAAAGGATGGCTTATATGTAAACAAGGAATTATTATTGCTTTTGCCACAAGATATCCCACCGATAGAATTGCGCTATTTTACTGTAAAAGTAAATTCCAAAGAAAAGGTTACGGCTCTAAGTTACTTCATAAATTAGAAGATGAAGCAAAGAAAGAAGGATTAGACTCTCTTTATACTGAAGCGAGCTTAATAAGTTATGAATTATTTATTAAAAATAAATGGGAAATTATACGTAAAGAAAAAGTCATTATAAATAACATTTTTTTTGAAAGATATAAAATGACTAAAATTATAAAAATTAATTAATTAATAATGTCTGGCAAAAGCAAGGGATTAATTCTGATTCAAAGGGTTCTAATTTGGGCGTTATACTTTTTTTCAGGATTTATTCTTTATTCAAAACAAGATATTTTGCCTTCATTGATAATTACTTTCTCAAGAATTATTTATCCATTATCTATTTTTTGGTTACAAATAAGAATTAAAAAAAGAACCAATTTTCTGCCTATTGATTCAAAAATGACAACTTCGGAATTGTGGTTCAATTTATTACCTGTTATTGCATCTCTATTAACTGTAATTTTTTCTTTAACTAATTCTTTCTTATTTATCCTAGGAAAATTAATTAACTCTTAAATAAATTAATTATTATTTATTAGCCTTTGAAATTTTTCTGATAAAAAACATAATGTAAAGAAATTTGTCTTTTACTTATATTTGTTTAGATTTTAATTAGTGATCAATAAAATCATGAAAAATATTACATTAAAGGGAAATATTAATTTCGATAAAAAAAAAGATATAAATGATTATGAATTATTCTCTTTAAAAATTACAGATAGCTTATATAAAAAAGATATTGGAAAATTCCTTGAGACTCTCTCTTCTCACTTTATTTAAAAAAATATTCTTTTTCTGATCTTCAAATTCAAACAGTCCCATTAATAAATAATTATTTGAGGGATAATACGTAAAACCTTAAGAATACTCCAATGCAATTACTTCTTGCTGACTGCCAATTCCCAGATATTGAGAATCAAGTGAAAGCTTATCAATCATTTGTAGAGGCTTGGGAAAATGGTGAAATGACAAAATCAGATAAAACAGATAAATTTGAGATGTTATTTAGAGTTCATGCTCCAGGGGAGGGTAGGGTAGTCTGTTTATGTAAGGCAGAGAGTGATAAAGAAATTTTCGAGCATTTTGCTCCATGGAGAGCTAAATTTGGCATTCATATGGAATTTACACCTGTAATAAGTTGTCAAAATGTTGTTGATTACCATAAAGATTTGTTCAAAACTTTAGCGTAATAAGCTTAAACCTAAAATTTATCGTGATGAAACCTTTTCCCAATATTATTTATAAAAAAAAAGATAGAAATTTTCCTTCTTCGAAAAATAAGCTTAAAAAAGAAGAAAACGTCAAATCTAAACCATTAATAATATTTGGTTTTATCATCTCATTAACTTCCATCTTTTTACTTTTATTCACCATTAATAATAAATTTGGATGATATATGGGTAATTAGAACTATTACCTGGGAAAAATATGTTCTATTATTAATTTAAAAATAACTAACTAAAAACTAAATGGCGTTTAACGAAGGGGGAATGGCATCAGGCCTTTTAATCATTGCAGTATCAATAATTTTTGCTGCCGGTTTTGGATTTTTGATCTTACATTTTGTCCCTGGAACACCATTTTAAGCTATACAACTGAATTGGATTCACAAAATATCTTAAACATTAACAGTTTCTAAATCCTGCATTTGATTATCATCAGAATTAGATTTCTTCTTTAATCGATAGGCATAAACTAATGATCCTAAAGCTATGGTACTAGAGGCAAAAATCGCCGATATGAGTATCAATGCAAAAAGACCTCCTATTAGACCACCTTTTAATCTAAGCAAGTTTGATTTAATTAAAAGTATTGATAAAAAAACAATAGTAGCTTTAAGAGAAGAGATTTTCAAAAAAGCAAATGGATAAAAAGGATTTAACAACATTTCTTTAACTTAATAAAATTTAAATCGATTCTAAAAATAAATTTTAAAAACCGCAAAAAAAAAGACTCAAATGAGTCTTTTAAAATCTATATGGAATATGATGATTTATGCATCAGGGTCAAAATTCCTTAGGTTTGGACCCGCCACAAGACCAACAAGACCAAAAAGGACTAAAGAACCAATTCCAAAGCCTGCTGCCCATGGATTGAAACCACCTAAAGCAAAAGAAGCTAAAAAATTCATGATTTAAAAACATAATATCTCCGAGCTAGCATACAGATTTTTATGAAAAATATATCTATATTGAGACATTTCTTCGTAATTATTAGAATCATTTAACTATCCCTTTAAAAAAATCCACAAAATTTTTATTATTTGTTTTATTATCGAAGCATTAATATTTTGTTGGCGCACTTTAAGACCATCAAAACTGTTTTTTTTCTAATGACTTCCAATTATACCTTTATTTATGATGGAGAATGCCCATTCTGCAATCATTTTGCTGAGCTCCTTGAGATAAAAAGCAAGTTAAATAATATTAAAATTCTTGATGGTCGTAAAAATTTAACTCTTATTAAATCCCTCCTAGATAAAGGTTATGACCTAGATAAAGGAGCTATACTTCTGAAAGATGAAGATATCTTTCATGGGGCAGATGCAATTAATACTATTTGCAAACAGATAAATAATCCCTCAAGTAGTTTACTTTTGTTACTTTCTAGAGTGTTTAAATCAAGTAAACGAACAAATTTGATATTTCCTTTACTTGTCAGAGCCAGAAGATTAGCATTGATATCAAGAGGTATATCAATATCTCTAGTTTAAAAATAAAAAATTTCTAAATATTTAATAACATATTTATAAGCTTCTGTATCAATAAATGATTATTAATTATTTCTTAGCTAGAACTAGGTGGCAGCAACAAGTATTAAATGATAGAAAACTTCAATCCCTTTATTTCATTGGGCGGTGATAACCAAAAAGTTAATCATATGGCTGAAGCAGCACTTGAAATGAATTTAACTTGCAATGATTTAAAGAAGGATTTAAATCTAACCGATGGAGATGTAGTCGACATGTTACAGCTAGTCATGGATAGGTTTAAAAATAATCATTAAATTTAAATTTTTTTCTATTAAACGCTATATATCTAATACTTTTTAATGAAAACAGTACAAATTGAGTTTTCGAAATATGAATCAGTTAACTCTTTATGGTCAGAATTAATAGAAGATTACGGATTTGAAAAAGCCAGAAAAATAGTTTCTCAAGCTATTGACTTACAAAAAATGAATGGAAAGAAACATAACACAATGCCAATCATATTTTCAGGAACAGGAGGATTAGCTCTAATCCCAATACAAATGCTAGAAAAAGAA